>JBGSXT010000579.1:0-13094 GCA_041751295.1 Mariniblastus sp. | reverse complement strand
GGTGACCTGCTGCCCGATCCAACAGACGAACAGATTGTCGCGACTGCCTTTCATCGAAATACTCTGACCAATACTGAGGGGGGAACCATCGACGAAGAATTCCGCAGTGCGGCGGTCGTAGATCGGGTCAATACCACGATGGCGGTTTGGATGGGAACTACCATGGCTTGTGCACAGTGTCATACTCACAAATACGATCCACTCACGCAGCGCGAGTACTACCAGTTTTACGCCTTTTTCAACCAAACCGAAGATCACGATCAGCCGGAAGATCAGCCATTCCTCAAAGTATATTCCGGTGATTCGGAGAGGAGTCGTGTCGAGATCAGCAGGGAAATCGAATCGCTGAGACAGGAGTTACAGGACTGGAAGGAATTACCGGCAACCGAACAGCTCCAGAAATACGTCGAGGCGCAACGACTTTGGGAGCGCCAATTGGCAGACGCGACAGACAATCCGACAGCTGGTCGCTATGTACGACTGGAATTGCCCAGGGACAACGCCATCCTCTCGATCGCTGAAGTAGAGGTTTTCTCCGAAGGGCGCAATATTGCCGTTGCCGGAACCGCCAGTCAGTCGTCAGAGGCATTTAACGGTCCTGCACGACTCGCCAGCGATGGAGACACAGATGGCAGGTTTGACGAAGGCAAATCGGTCACGCATACGGCGACTGAGTCCAATCCATGGTGGGAACTCGATTTGCAGGAATCAAAGGCAATCGACAGAATTGCCATTTGGAATCGAACAGATGGTGACTTGTACACCAGAATGGAAGGGCTGAAAGTTCTGATTCTGGACGAACACAGAAGAAGTGTTTGGTCGAATGAATTTGCCACAGCAGAAAAAGTGGTGCGTGTCATTTCGCCGGCACCGGCACCGCCACAAATTCTTGACGTTCTCCTTAAAACGGATCGGTCCGATGTTGAGCAAAAACACTTGGATTCCTTTTTCGAATTGGAATACAGCCCCGTAATCCGACTGAATCGGCAGATCGAAGCTGCGGAGCACCGATTGGAATCGGTTGCACCAACCACGACCGTTCCGGTAATGCGGGAGTTGCCACTGGCGAGTCGACGTGAAACCAGGGTTCATCATCGGGGCAACTATCTTGATCAAGCGGACTTGGTATCGCACGGAACGCCGAAAATTTTTCATCCGCTAGCCGCCACGGATTCCAATCGTCTCGGTTTGGCCCGATGGCTGGTTTCCAGGGACAATCCATTGTCCGCGCGCGTGACGGTGAATCGACTTTGGCAGCAACTTTTTGGCAATGGACTTGTCTCCACCAGCGAAGATTTTGGTACTCAGGGTGACCTGCCAACGCATCCGGAATTGTTGGACTATCTTGCCTGCGAGTTCATGGAACAGGATTGGGACATCAAGGCGGTGCTCAAGCTGATGATCATGTCGGCAACGTATCGGCAGCAAACCAAATCGAATCGACGGTTACAGGAACTT
This sequence comes from Mariniblastus sp., assembly GCA_041751295.1. Taxonomy (GTDB): domain Bacteria; phylum Planctomycetota; class Planctomycetia; order Pirellulales; family Pirellulaceae; genus Mariniblastus. The sequence goes on along the minus strand of JBGSXT010000579.1, from coordinate 11,636 downwards.
GATCCCTCCAATCGCTGGCTTTCACGCGGCCCCCGATTTCGCTTGACGGCGGAAATGGTGCGGGATCAGGCATTGCACTGCAGCGGTTTGTTGAGTTCGCAGATGTATGGGCCGCCGGTCCAGCCTCCCCAGCCTCAATCCGGTTTGAAAATAGCGTTCCGGACAGAATCAACTGATTGGATCGACAGTGTAGGTCAGGATCGTTATCGGAGAGCCATCTATACCCGCTGGCAACGCTCGAATCCCTACCCGTCCATGACGACGTTCGACCTCTCGGGCAGGGACGTCTGCGAGTTGCAGCGGATACCAACCAACACGCCCTTGCAGGCTCTCGTAACGCTTAACGATCCGGTTTTTGTCGAAGCAGCGCAGGGACTCGCACGTCGCATCATGAAGGAATACGCAGATTCCGAATTAACGGCGACTCACGCATTTCGACTGGTACTGATTCGACCACCCAGTCAGGATGAGCTTGGCCTTTTGCTGGATTTGTACCAACGAACAAAACGGCATTTTGAAATGGATGGGCAGGCCGCAACGCAATTGGCCACCGATCCGCTCAATCCGGTTGTCGGAAATACGGACTTGATTGAATTGGCGGCGTGGACAACAGTTGCCAATGTGATATTGAATTTGGACGAGACCTTTGTGAAGCCTTGACATCATGCCAGACGAATTCAAGAACCTTGCCGATCACCGATTGCAGCATGAAACGCGACGGCATTTTCTGAAACAGTGTCCCATTGGATTGGCTGCCATCTACATGGCCAGCCAAACTACGTCGGGGGCAAGTGCTGAAGACAGAATATCTGCAGCTGACCAGTCGCGGGAACCGCACTTCAAGGCAAAAGCGAAGAATGTCATTTACATTCATCTTGCCGGTTCACCTCCCAATCTGGATTTGTTTGATTTCAAACCAGAGCTGAAAAAACGGGATGGCGAGAATTGTCCGGAAGAATTTCTGAAAGGACGAAAGTTTGCGTTTACCGATGGAGTGCCGAAACTGCTCGGCTCGCCGCGCGAGTTCAAGCAACATGGTAACGCTGGCATTTGGCTCTCGGACGCGTTGCCCAATCTGCCTGCGGTCCTTGATGAATTGTGTATTGTCCGGTCGGTCTTTACCGATCAATTCAACCATGCTCCGGCGCAATTGCTGCTGCTGACCGGTTCACCGCGCCAGGGGCGACCGTCGATGGGAGCCTGGGTCACTTATGGCCTCGGTACAGAGAATGGGAATTTACCGGGTTTTGTCGTGTTGAAGTCCGGCGGAACGCAACCGGACGCGGGTAAAAACGTGTGGGGCAGCGGTTTTCTCCCTTCCGTCTATCAGGGTGTCCAATGCCGCAGCAAAGGCGATCCGGTTCTGTACATCAGTAATCCGGCTGGCATGTCGCAGGGTCTGAGACGGGATGCTCTTGACACCATCAATAGACTTAACCAGTTGCACGCCGATGAATTGGGTGATCCGGAAACTCGAACCCGGATGGCCCAATACGAACTTGCCTATCGCATGCAGATTGCCGTTCCGGAAGTGATGGACATCTCCAGGGAGACAAAAGAAACGCTTGACCGTTATGGTGCTCGGCCAGGTGAGCCCCGGTTCAGCAACAATTGCCTGCTGGCTCGGCGACTCGTCGAACAGGGCGTGCGGTTTGTTCAGTTGTTCGATTGGGGCTGGGACTTCCACGGCACGGATCCAGACACTGGAATCGGCGACGGGTTGACAAAGAAGTCTGCCGAGATGGATCAGCCAGTCTCTGCACTCATCCTGGATCTGAAACAGCGAGGACTTTTGAAGGAGACTTTGGTCATTGTTGGTGGCGAATTTGGGCGGACGCCGTTTCGCGAGGGTCGGACATCTTCGGGCGAAATCCTGGGGCGTGATCATTATCCCGACTGTTACACGATGCTGATGGCGGGTGGGGGTACGAGGCCAGGTGAGTACGGCGAAACTGATGAACTGGGATTTTCGATCATCGACAAACCGGTTCATGTTCACGACTTTCAAGCAACTTTACTGCATCTGCTCGGAATTGAACACACGCGACTGGTTTATCGATTCCAGGGTCGGGATTATCGACTGACCGATGTCCATGGCGATGTCGTTCACGAGCTGATTGCCTGATTTGAAATATCCGCAGTAATCTAATACGATGTGACTTTTCTCTCAGGAATCGATTGAGCCGGAAATGTCGCGACGCGAAAACGGATTGGACTCGAAGCGACTGGCGGAATATGTATTTGTTCGTGCGGCTGCCGCCATGTTGTTGTTATGGCTCGCGTTTCCACCGACTGGATTTTCGGCGCTTGGCTGGGTCGCGCTGGCTCCATTGGTCAGCCTGATCGTTGATCGAAACCTGTTGAATCGCGGCAGCTACGGCCGAATCTGGTTCGTCGGACTGTTGTACTGGCTGGGAACATTCTATTTCATTCCAATTCCCCATCCTCTGTTATGGTTCGGATGGTTGGCTGTTTCACTATATTTGGCCTGCTATTTGCCGGTTTTTGTGCTGTCGGCGCGAACCATGATTCATGGTTCTGGAATCCCAGCTGTCCTGTCGATACCGATCGCATGGGTTGGATTGGAATTGATTCGGTCGTACCTGTTTACGGGCATGGGACTGGTTTGTCTGTCGCACACCCAATATCAACACCCCGTATTCATTCAGGTCAGTGATATCTCAGGTGCTTACACGTTGTCGTTCGCGATGATGGTATTCGTTACAGCATTGTATCAGGCTGTTTTTCGTTTTCCCTCGATTCGTCGATTTTCATGGGTGCATCTGTTGATTGCAGCCGGGATTTTCGCCGCCGTTTACGGATACGGCAAATATCAGCTGGAGCGTGATTTCAGCCGCAGTGAAGTACCGCTCAACGTGGCGCTGATTCAGGGATCGATCGACGCCACGTTTCCGTCCACCGAGAAAGATTTTCGGCAAGCATACTTGAAGCAATCGAAAGAGTTTCGCGAGTTGACGAAAGAAGCTTTGAAAAAGTGGGACGATCTTGATTTGGTGATTTGGCCGGAAAATGGCTGGCCGGTTCCCCATCTGTTACCAGAAACGGATACATCCCGGATGACATCCGAGGAAATTCGGTTGTACCGGGAAGCTGAATACTATACCTGGTCGCAGCTTTTGACGCCGGGCCATGCATTGCCCCCTCTACTGACCGGCGGTGGCAGTGTCGATCCTGTCGCAAAAAAATTGTTTGGTTCCGTTCTGTTATTCGATCGCCAGGGAAAAGTCACCGACCGCTACTTCAAGAACCATCTCGTCATGTTTGGTGAATACGTGCCCCTAGCCGAATGGATTCCGATTCTGGAAAAAGTTCCGGCAATTGGCAAAGGCTTGAATGCCGGCACGGAATCCATCTCGATTGAAATCAAAGGCAGGAGAATCACGCCCAGTGTCTGTTTCGAAACGACGGTTCCGCATTATATTCGCCAACAGGTCAACAAGCTGGCAACACTGGGCAATGAGCCTGACATTCTGGTCAACCTCACCAATGACGGCTGGTTTTTCGGAACCAGTGCGTTGGACTTGCATTTGGCCTGCAACGTATTTCGTGCCGTTGAAATGCGGAAGCCACATCTGGTTTGTGCTAACACCGGGCTTTCGGCAGTCATCGACGACTTTGGACGCATTGATCAATTGGGTCCCCGTCGCCAAACTGCGGTGATTCGCGCAGCCGTTGGCGCGGTCGATCGGCGCAGTCCGTATCGGGTGATTGGTGATTGGATACCGATTGCTTGTGCGTTCATGACCGTTTTGTTTGCCCTGATTGGTATGTTTCCCGGTCGATCACGATCGCAACAGGATCGATTCGACGATATTGCCCGCGAAATTCCTGGTGATTAAAACGGCCGCCGCAATCAGGATGGCACTGAACAGAAAAATGATTGAAAGTTCTCCGATCTGTAGCAGCGCCATTGTATTGCGACTGGCACCCATTTTGAACATTGTCTGCATCTCCCGTTCCCGCAATTTCATCGACAACAGCATGATCAGGACCAACAGCAGAATGGTGGAAACGGCAATCAGAATCGCATTAACGTCGAAGAACCGCTTGACCCGAAAAACCAGTCCCATCAAGTCGTTGATGACATCCGCCGGGACGACCAGTTGTTGATCGGAATTCGCATCCCGATAACGGCCGATCAGAATAGTTTCACTTTTTGCGTCGGGTGGTATGGCGATGATCGATGTGATTGGAAATGTGGCAGTATCGCCGTGGAAATGAAACGACTCAATGTTGCCTTCCGTGATCTCGGTATAGGGAAGTACAGCCGCACTGGCGACAATTTTTTCATCGTTCCGCGAAAGAAGTTTGTCATCATCTGCGTTTTCAAGGCTCTGATGCCCGTGCCCGATTCCTTCGATGATCCAGGCGGTCTTCAAGTCGACAAATATGGCCCAATCGTCCGGCGAGCCGTTTTCAGCCAAAACACCACGCACCTGCATCTTCAACGGGTAGGTGTCCAGCGAAATGACGCTTTCAATATCGGTCAGCAGTTTGTCACCAGCCCTGATTCCGAGTTTTTTTGCCACTCCGGCGCCAACGAGGGCATCTCCGATTTGGATCAGCGAATCCCCCTGTGCGAGTTGCAGTTTCCGAAACGGGAAGTAGTCCAGCGTCGTTCCAACGACCGGGAAACCGCGAGCAGTGAATTTCGAATGAATCGGGATCGCTGTTGCCCAATCGGTTGATTCAATTTGGGCAGCTTCACCAAATTCAATGGTTTTGGATTCTTCGCTTTCCGATTCACCCAGTTTGAAATACAGCGATCTCAGGGTCAGATCAAACCGGCTACCGCGGGCACCGATGACCAGGGGCGTCTCGGCGGCGCGCGCCACAATTTTCTGTTCAAACTCGTTCAGCAGCAAATCGATCGCAATCGGCAGAAAGGCGGTCAAGAATATGCAGGCGACAAGTACTAGTGACTTCAGTTTGTGATACCGGATGTATTTTATGGCGAGCTTAAACCAACCCATCGTGCCCGTTTCCTTCCTCACGAAACTGTTCAAAATCCACGATTCGATCAAATCCGCCGAGGATATTCACGTCATGGGTAACAACGACCAGGGTTCGGTCGTGGCGGGCGCACTGTTCAAACAGCAGTTCAAGAATTCTGGATTTGTTTTTTGGGTCGAGGTTTCCCGTGGGCTCATCCGCCAAGATAATTTTCGGATTTGCAACCATCGCGCGGCAAATTGCCACCCGCTGTTGCTCCCCCTGGGACAGCTGGTTGGGAAACCGTTTCAATTTGTCGACCAGTCCAACGCAGTCGGTAAGACGCCCGATATCGCTCTTCCCCGATTTCGGAAGCAGCGTCTTGTTGATCAGGAATGGAAGCCGGATATTGTCTGCCGTGTTCAGGTACTCGACCAATTCAAACTGCTGGAAAACCATTCCAATGTTGCAAATACGAGAGTTGCGACGAGCTGCAGCGGCCAATCTGGAAACTGTTTCGCCATCAATAATTACCTGGCCCGAATCGGGTACTGAAATCCCGGCAATCAGATTCAATAAAGTCGTCTTGCCGCTTCCACTGGGCCCGACAACCGCGATTTTGGCACCAGTTTCAATGCACAGGTCGTTGATCGCCAGCCGAAATTCGGAACGGGGATATTGAAAGCGCAGATTTTCGATCGAAATCATGGGCGAAAGCGGGTAAATGCTGGCAATGGAAACATACTTTGACAGCCTAACCAATATAACCGGAATCGAAATTGGAAGCGCACCGTTGCAGCATCGACATTTTTGCATCCCCTTTCGCAAAAATTCCGATGTTAACGACGGTAACATTCATTACCGTTGTGGAGCGTGCTTGACTGGACAAAGTGAAATCGATGTGATGACCATTCGCCTGCTGGCTATTCCGGTATTGGCTTTTGTTCTGTCGGTTCAATCGGTATCCATTTGCTGTTCACAGGACATTGGCGCTGCCGCCGACATTATCGGTTCGCGGGGAGGAGTGTTCGGCGTGGACATGATGGATACGCGGAACTTCAGCCTGCTCGATTATCGGCGGATTCTTGTCAACGGCGAGACCCCAACAGCCGAGGAACTCTGCGGGCGCTGGCGAGGAGTCAATAAAGGGATCGTAACTCTGGTCGGCTATGGACAGTTTGTCAAAGAGATCGGAATCGACGGTGAAGCCTGTTTTGGCGACAATGTACAAGTCCATCAGGTTTCAGCTGAATGCCTGCGAGCGCTGGGATGGCAACCGAAAATCGCTGCCGATGGGTTGGTCGAACGACGTGGCAAATTCCAGATCAGGCCGGCAAATGGGCGTGGACCCTTTGGACACGCCGCAACTTTTTCGTACCGAGACGGCGGCAATCCGAAATCAGATGCAGTTCGACTGATTGTCGATAAAGTTGTCAAAGTCGACGAAAATCATCTGCTGGGACGTGCGACGGCAAGGTTCGGACTGATCGATATTCCGTTAGCCTACTTCATGCTCGAACGAATCGAGTAGCAAAAGTCTGGCGGTTTATTTCAGGGACGATACCACTTGCGACTCGATCAATCGCTCTTGAATCGTCCGCAAGACCATCGTCGCGACATGATCTTTGGAACCGCTGGCCTGAGCGATAATTTGCCCGTTGGGAGCAATGATTTCAATCGAATTTTCGCTGGAATCAATCGCCTCGACCCCGTTCAAAATCACTAGGTCGCAACATTTGCGAATCAATTTGGCCAATGCCCTAAACCGGGCGTCTTCGGTTTCCAACGCGAAACCAACCGTCCATTGATTGGCCCGTTTGGAAATCCCCAAGGCCGCCACGATGTCGTCAGTTTCAACCAGCTTGATTTCGAGCGCTGCGCCCGACTTGCGAATCTTGTGATCGGCGACTTCGACCGGGCGGTAGTCACAGGGAGCCGCAGCCCCAATCAATCCATCGCAGGTCGGGAAGACGTCAGCGCTGGCGATCATCATGTCCTGAGTCGAAACAACATCAATTCGTTGCGCGCCCGCAGGGTATTCGATATTCGTTGGGCCAGAAACGACAACGACCTGATGTCCAAGTTGCAGCGCTGCTGCTGCCAGGCTGCATCCCATTTGTCCGCTCGACGCATTACTCAAATATCGAATCGGATCAATGTACTGCCGAGTCGGGCCAGACGTGATCAAAATTTTTGCCATTGTAGACTGACTGCCAAAATGACGGGAAAAATCCTGTTTTCAAACCAAAAAAAGGTTTTTGTGGCACGCGTTTTATTGTCTGTTGTAATTGTCGTTCGGCAACCCAACTGACCGTAATTATCTTGTTCGGCGTTATCAGTAACGTCCAATTGAAAATATTTAGCTGGATAGCGTCACATTTCAGGCATTACAAGCACGATGCGCAAGCGAGTGAACGACTTGCGGCAAATTCACTCGCTTGCGCATCGCGATTGTATTCTCTTCATTTTACCCAGTAAGTAACGCTGTCCAGTTAGACTTCGGCTGCCGAGGATTGCTGCCGGAAAAGCCTTGTCGCAGAACGTGATTTGACTGAAAATAGAGTTCTGCGGAAATACATACACTGTGGCCTTCGTTTTATTGCGGATCAGGCTGAGGGTCAAAGGCGAATATGAAAACCAAAAATCCTGTAATCCTGCTGATCCTGATCGGAATCGTAATGGTTTTGGGCTGTCAGCGTGGACCCAAACGCGCGGCAAATGACCGATTGGAAACTGCTGCAGGGGAATCTTCAAACAACACAGACCCTCAGGACACGAAATCAAGTGCGGCAACCGGACTTGGCCATGTTGAACACGAATCGATTAATGGACATCCATTTCGATTCGAACCGGCGGACTTCGCGGGCACATGGCTGGGCTACAGCCACAACGACGTCATTCGCGTGTTCATCATGGACCGCAGCGGCGAATCAAGGGTTCGGTTACAGGTCGACAGCATAGCTGTTTTTGGGGCCGATGGAGCAGTTTTTACTCTCGATCCGGTTGACGTCGACGCCAAAGGTACCGCGGATTCGTTCAGTCTGGAAAATCGCGACCTTGCCATTGCCATGAATCGGGGCGCGAAATTAGTCATGGAGATCGGCGAAAAGACCTATCAAGCCGATGTTCCAGGCATTCGCAAGTGATGCCCTGGAATATCACTTTTTAGCGCAATAATCGGTTAGGAAATCGAGGTTTTGCAATACATCGACTTGCCAAACGAGGGGTCTGCCCCACGTAATCGAACTGCTCTGGAAAATAGCGACCAGTTTCCGTTGTAGGTTTTCATGAATCGGATACAATCCTATTGAGACAATCAAATTCATTTTTCCCGTGAATTCGCCGATGGCATCCGTCCGCAATCTCAATAACGACTTTATGGTGGCCACTTCAACCAAAACTTTCAATGCGGTTTCCGTGGCTCGTTCGCCGGAAGAACGTTTTGAGGACTACTTGCAGAGTCGCGGAATGCGGCACACGGATCAGCGTCGCGCGCTGATCAAAGTCGTTTTCAGTCAGCACGAACATTTTGACGCCGACCAATTGATCGAACGTCTGCCGACGAAAGGCAAAACGGGATACGTCAGTCGTCCCACCGTCTATCGCACGCTCAATGAGTTTGTCGATGCGGGGCTGTTGAGAAAATTCGACCTCGATGGACGCAGTGTCTACGAACACGATTACGGTTACCCGCAACACGATCATTTCTACTGCAATCGCTGTCAAAAACTGATTGAGTTTCAAAACGTCAATCTGATAGATCAAATTGAAAAGGTCGCCAACGAACACCGATTTCAAACTCGATCCCATCGTCTGATCATCAACGGCATTTGCGATGACTGTCGCCAGAACCGCCGACGCAAACGCCGGAAGGTCGATCGAATATGACGCAACCCGGCGACAGATGCTGGCTTCGATGTTCGTCCACAATCACTTGATGGCAATGGTTTGGTGCAGTGGCTGTAGGATATTTTCAATCACGTAGCCATTCAGGATTCTTGTCGCGTGCTGCTCGAGTCTGTCCAACACCTGGACGTAGGACATGTCGGAATCCAGGCTGCCATAGCGTCGCAAGGTCAGATAGACGCTGAGCTGCTCTTCTGGAAATTCACCGGTTCGAATCTGGTAGGCACTGGTTCTGGATTCGAATGACAATCGGCATTGCGTGCGACAGTCTTCATCGATCGCGAACTGAATCGACGGTTCATTGGAAACCAGGCGACAGCCGGGAATATTTGTCGCTTTCTCGAACGCGGGAATCAGGCCTACGGCCTCGGCGAGCAATTCATGGTGATTTCCACAATAGTTGAAATCGAAACCGAGCATGAAGTCCAGCGATTCGCAATCGAGCGGGCTGACGGACAACGTGTATGGCACCGATTCCAGGACCAATTTGTGTTGTAGATGTGGCAATTCGAGCGATTCCGGGTTCACGAAACCGGAACTGATCCGTTTGGCCTCGACGCTCGCCCAGCGGTAGGCTCCGGAATCCTTGTCTTCCTCCAGAATGTATTCACCACGTTGCCGACTGTAAAAATTCCGCATCGTTGGGTATTGTTTCTGCAACTGTTCAAAAAAATGCAGCAAGGTATCGCGACCGGACGGGAGCTCCATCTCCGTATTCAAACTCATATTTACGTAAAATTCGTCGCACAACGAACGGAACTGGCTCATTCAAGTTTCCTGAGATTACCCTGATGGTTGACAAGCGTTGAATAATATTAACATTAGCTGAGGAAGTGTCAGTACCTGATTGTCGCAATCGCGGAAATTTCAGGAATCCGAAGCCTAGTTTTTTTTGGCGGTTGATTATGAATCCCTTTGAAGGCGATACCTGTGATGTTATTGCATTTCCCAGCGAACTCGGCTGGATGGCTTTAATGGGCAACGACGGCAAGCTCCGCCAAATCAAGTTTGGTTTCGGATCAGAGCTGAAATTGCTTCGCAGCATCGATGAACCCTTTGATGTTTGTCAGCCGACTTCGATCCAGCGGAGTTGGATTTCCCGATTGCAGAAATTCACTGCCGGGCAAAAATCAGATTTACAGCGAATTCCTGTGGACCTGTCGGGCTATACCTCGTTTCAATTTCGGGTGTTGAAATCCTGCCGTTCAATTCCTTACGGAACAACGGCGAGCTATGGACAGCTGGCTACCATGATTGGCTCCGCCCGAGCCGCAAGAGCAGTTGGAACGACAATGAAAAAAAACCGTTTTCCGCTGGTCATTCCCTGCCATCGCGTCGTGGCCAGCAACGGGATCGGCGGCTACTCGGCTGACAATGGAGTTTCCATCAAGACCAGGTTGTTGGCCATGGAAGGGGTTGTCTTTTGACAGCTTAAACAAGGTTCAATCAATGAACGTGGCTGCCGATTGTCGTTGTCGATTTACCGTCAGTTGTAGCACATCGGGCCGGCCGTAATGGCCGCTGCCGTCCATATTTTGCCGTTCGCGAAGCACCCAGGCAAAATCCAGTTCGGCCACGATGATTTCTTCTCGATCCACGATCGGTTCCACAATCCAGTTGCCATCTGGGCCAGCGAGACACGAACCACCGTCATAGATCGTGGATTCCCCGGCCAACATCAGATCTCGAAACGGAGTGTTTTCTGGCACGTCGCTCGCTCGAATCATTGAACTGGCGGAAACGACGAAACTGCGTCCCTCCTTGGCGGCAAATCGGGTAATGTCGTGCGTCAGTCGTTTGCAGCCCGGCCACAACATGACATGCAAGTCTTCGCCCAATGCGTGCAGCGCCGCACGGGCGAGTGGCAGCCAATTCTCCCAACAATTCAAGCCACCGACAGTAAATCGATCGACGCAATGGGTGACCAGCCCAGCCCCATCGCCGATGCCCCAACTCAACCGCTCTTCATACGTTGGCATCAACTTGCGATGCACCGAAAGAATCCTGCCCGCTTGTTCTCCATGGCCTTCCACAAAAACGCGCGCGCAGTAGATCGAATGCGAGCCTCGATCAACCGCCCGCTCCGCCACTCCGACCATAACGGCGATCTGATGTTTCTGGGCGGCGATGCAGATTGGCTGGAGGTCATTGGGAACCCGTTCAAAACCGGGCTGGGGAATGGAAATCGCCTGGTCGAGATACAAGGCATGCAACCGCTTCTGATCGTCCGCGTCAAAACGGGCGGCGTCGGTTCGACTGAGCCAAAACGGGTAGGCCGGGACCAGCGTCTCACCAAATGCAATGAGTGCGCAACCCTGTTTGGCTGCCGATTCAATCGCTTCCACGACTTTCCCAATTGTGCGATGACGGTCGAGAATCACTGGGGCGATTTGCCCGATCGCAATTTTCATGTGTTTACCTGAAAATACATTGACGCGGGAAAACGGGGATGATTGTTGACCCCAAACGGGCATCTATTTTGACGCTGATTGGATGTCTATATTACAGAATCCGGGCGAACTTCGCGGTGACCGGCGACACGGATCGCTATTTTTGTTGGACGCCTGGCGAAGGGGTCGATCAACAGATTTTTTGGATAGGAAGTAAGATAAAGGGCATTCGGCTGTCAAACGAAACGGCCTGATTGGTTGAAAAGGCCTTTGGAATCATGTTCATATTAGATCAGGAGAAGTGGCTGGAACGGCTGAAGGGGGATCCGCAGGTTCGAGATCAGGCGATCGCAGAACTGCGCGTACTACTGTTGCGGGGCCTGTCCC
>JBGSXT010000578.1:0-6266 GCA_041751295.1 Mariniblastus sp. | reverse complement strand
ACAGTAAAGCACAACCGATCACTTCCAGTATCGAAAACAGAATCAATCCTCGCTTGATTTCCGTGGCATTGAAAACTCGAACGCTCAAAGCCAGCGCAGCAATCGTCAGTAACAGTCCAAAGGATTTAATCAGCACCAGTTGCCTCAAATCGCTTGAAACAACAGGTGCTACAAACGCAAATGAGCCCAAGACCAGCGCGATCACCACCAACAGAATCAATGCCAGCTTCATGTTGTTGGGTAGAGACGTAAAGGTGAACTTCTTGGAACGAAAAAATGAGAAAGCAATCAGACTGGCCATTGCCGCGCCGTTAATTGCATTTCCAACCGTGGAATCAAAGAAACCCTGATCTGTTCCCATCACCGAAATCAGACTGGCGTTGAAGACACAACCCAATAGCACCGAGGCCACCAAACTTGATTTTTCTTTCTTGTTGGCTGATTGAACAACTTGCAATGGATGGCTCAGCGTTTGGAAGTTCTTCGCGTACATTAGTGGTGACTGCCTGAAAAAAGTTGACGGTACAATGTGGTGAGGTTGTCCTTCAGCGAATCGACATCAAAACGCCTGCTTGAATTCTTCCTGAATTGTACGACATCCTTGTCCATTGACTGCGCAGCCTGCGTTTCGATAGCGTTGGCCAAAGCCAGGGAGTTGCCGGTCTCGACGAGAGTTCCAAGTTCGCGTGAATTGATTATTTCAGGTATACCGCCAATCCTGGAACCTACCACCGGAATTCCCGTTGCGATCGCTTCAATTGCCGTCAACCCGAGTGCTTCTTCAAAACTGGGTAGGATTAGCATGGAACTTCCGGCAAGAGACGAAGGTGCCTGTTCGCGAACCAACATGCCCTGAAAATGTATTTTTTCAATCACACCGTATTGGGCAGCCAACGTCCTAAATCGCTTCAGGACATTAGATCCAGGTTGGCCGTATACGTCGACTTCCAGCGCCAATTGCGAATTCGAACGATAGAGATGCCCGACCGCTTGAAATAAAACATCCAGCCCTTTGCGATACCAATTATTGCCGATAAAGATTAAGCGCAGGGGGTCCATTTCCTGAACTTGCGGTTCAGCATTCAGGAATGGTTCCAACCGGATTGCCTTGTAAACCCGCACCACATTGTCTTCGTTCAGGTGATAACAATTTTTGACCATTTGCTTTGTATGATCGGAATTGCAGACAACCATCTCAGCATGATGAATCACCTTTTTTTCGCGACGAACACGCCATGAGAGCGCCAGCATTCGTCGCAGGCCATGTCGCTTCAACCCTGTAATTGTGAAGCGATGTTGACACACTTCTGTATCGTTAACTTGAACAATCGTTCGGTATCGCGCGGCGATTGACGGGGAAATCAAGTGGGCCGAGTTCACATGCACCAAGGTTGGATGGTCCCCGACCGGTATCAGCTGTCGAATGTGGGATTCCAGTCGTCGATAAAATCCGCGCCGACGTAATCCGGATTCATGGACATGGATCCGAGGGTGTTTAACTTTCGATTCCAGCACAATCAAATGAAAATCAAACTCGGAACTGTCGCGAAAGATATCCCAGAGGATTTGTGTATACACGGCTGGCCCGTGAAGTACATCACCGAATTCCGTGGACACGAAATAAATGGAGGGTTTGCTAGGCATCGACCCGATTGCAAAGTTTTTCGTACCACCGTTTCAACTCGGTCCCGACGTTCGTCCAACTGTATTTCTGACGGACGAAGTTGATCAGGTCAGCTCTGATTTCAGCCACGTCCTGTCGCGAAACGCATTCCATTGATCTCAGAATTGACGTTCGCAGTGAACCACTGTCGGCAGGATCGTAAAGGTAACTCCATCTGTTGCAGACCACTTCCGGGATCGACCCCATCGAGGGAGCAATGATGGGGCATCCGAAACTCATCGCCATCAACAATGATCCAGAATTCAGCACGTTTTCGAATGGCAATATGCAGACATCACAGGCATTGAAATAATATTGCAACTCATGATCGGGTATCAGTCGATTGTGAAATTCGATGTCACAGCCATGACGGTTGGCGTTCTGCACAAGCATTTGAAGTCGTTGATGAAACTCGGAATCTTTAGACTCGCCGGCAATGATCCATTTGATTCCGCTAATAGGATTTTGGCCAAACTCGCTGATCAACGAGTCGATCCCCTTGTAGGGTCGAATCGCGCCCACCGTCACCAGCAGTTTCTGTTGACCAGGAACCCCCAGAAAAGTTCTTGCCGCCTCGCGGGTACAGTTGTTGGGATAACAGTCAAGGTAATGTCCGTGAAATACTTTCTGGATACTGGTTTGGTCTGAAACGGAATATCGTTTTTTCAATTCTGCCTTGGCCGTTTCGGAAAAGACAAGAATCCCGTCACAACAGTCGATGAGAGCCTGGATCATGCGATGCTCGTAGACCATGTCTTTGGCATCGTGGGCAAACAAGTTGTGTAGTGTCCAAACCACTTTCGCTCGCAGGGACGCTAGTCCTGACAGGTACATGTATTGTTTAAATCGGCGGGTCATCCCGTTCTTGCCACTGTACCAATCATGGGGCCAATCCAGATGCAAGATGTCGCATTCCACCCGGTTGGCAAATTGCAATGGAAACCATTTTCGCGGGGGGATGCGAATGACCCGGACTCCAGCTTCTTCGAGAGCACCTGTAAAGAGTTTTTGGTAGGGGTTAAAACCGGGACGATAAGGAATGCTGCCGACGGTTATTGGTCGATCGTGATTCACGGCGTCAACGAAAACGTGGATGATATTCGAGTCTATATTCCAAAGGATTGTTACGTTTGCCAATCGGTTTTGCTGGTATTCCTGCAATAATCGTTTCGGCGACTACATCCCTGGTGACAACTGATCCACAGGCAATGACCGCACCTCGGCCAATCGTCACGCCCGGCAAAATCGTGACGCGGGACGCGATCCAGACATGATCCTCAATGATCACATCTCCCCCTTTGGTCCCGTGCTGGGGGTCATGGGGATCGTGTTCCAATGTCCAGATATTGGTTTGCATACCGATATCGGTGTCGTTGCCGATCATTACCCGCCCTCCCCGTGCATCGATCGAACATTCCGGATTGATGACACAGCGACTCGCCATGGATATATTCCATGGATCGAGAAACTTGACCCCCAATCCAACAAATGAACTCCGATCGAATTGGCCCAATAATCGCCTCAATAACATTTGGCGAATTCTGCGGGAAGGGATTCGGCATCCATACAGGTTCCAGAAATCCCGCCTCCATTTTTGAATTCGGCCGGGCTGCAATTGATCAGCCATTGGTCGCCGAAGTTGGAGCTGACGACGCCAGTTTTCGCTTGTGAAACGTTGTAACGATCTTGGACATGATTTCAGTGGACTCTTCGATTCGCATCAGCCATGAGGCAACCAGACAAATCGAAACGGATATCAGGCCGTACGCCACAGCAGCCGTTAACACCAGCCATCGTTCTGCATCCAAGGATGGACCCAGCGACTTCCGAAGCGCGAGCGTTATCCCAATTGCAATGGCCGATGCAATCAACCACGCCAACCACTTTCGAATTGGAATGATCGACACCATTTCTTTGTCCACACACCACAAGACAATTAAGGTGCTGATGCAGGTACCCACCGTCGACAACAACTGGACCCACAAGGCACCCCAGATTCCGTACAGTGGTATCAACCAATAACACGCCAATCCAGCTAACAACATCACCACGCCCGAGGCGGCAAATTGTCTAGCGACGACTTTCATGGCCAGGTTAGTGCGGCGTGAAACCAAATACTGCGCAATCCCCAACAGCAAATAGGTCAAAACGACTAATACCAGATGCGCATCCTTAATGTCTTCCAGTGGAAACTGCTTTCCGCCCCATAGCCCCATCAACAACAGATCGCCGGCACAGGCAATCGGCACGGCAAATACGGAAACCAAAGCCACCGACAGCGATAATGCGTGATCCGCATACGACCTGACTCGCAACGCTCCTTCAGCCAGGGCCTGTGAAAATTTATTGAAAAACAGCAATCCAATTGGTCGCAGGATAATTCCCTGGAATTTGGCTTGTAGTCGCGCGGCGTAACTGTAAGTTGCGTAGGGACCTGGCGGTAGAAAGGAAAATGCTGACGTCTGCGCAAACACAAAAAATTGTGAGGCACCCGTATGCAGAAACGTATAGGGAACTTTCATAAGTACGGTTCTCGGATTGAACTCTGCCGTAGAAAAACCGAGTCGAAACCGATAGCCTTTACGAAAAGTAAAAATGATCTGTCCAGTCAGCGCGATGATGGCGGCGACCCACAGGCCGATTATCAAAGCCCAGATTCCTAATGTCCAGCCGAGGGTAAGAAGGACGATCAGATTGGCGATCTTTGAAACCAGTCCCAAAGTTTCTTCGACTCCGTAGTAATGCTCCGCCCGCAGAAAATTGCTGTACATGCCGTTAACGACTTGCAGCATGATCAGCGGCGCTGTCGCAAAAAAGACGTCACCGCAAAGCGCAATATCTTCCTGCGAGAATCCTGGTACCAGCAATCGCGCAAACTGGTCGGATAGCAAGGCGGCAGCCAACGCGATGACCGACGATAACAGAAACATCACATTGGTCATTGCCGAGAAAGCGTCTCTGGCGGACTGCTTACCGCTGGAAACCTGCAAATCATGGAAAATCGGCGTGAACAGGTCTCCCAGTTGGCCGGAAGCGGCAAGCTGTTGCAGAAATGCCAGGAACGTTGTCGCAGCAAAAAAGATTTCGATCGTCCGACTAACACCAAAAACAGCGGCAATCACGACCGTCTGTACAACGCCAACGATCGCCACCACAACGTTGATAGTGGTCAGCCAACCCAGCGATTTAAACGACAGTCTTTTCTCGCCGGCCATCAATGAGCCAGGATTTCGGCAGCTGATTCGGGCCACTCAATAAAATCTGCTGGTAAACCGTCAGCCAACTTCTTGACGATTCCAACCAACGGCTCGGTAGCAGACAGCTCAGAAAAGTGTTGGCAGCAATAACCCTGAAAGGCATTATTCTGATACCGGGTCGGCAGATGGAGTTGATACAGAAACATCATCATGTAAAAATATTTTTCCGCCAGCGCGCGACGTAGAGGCTCGATCGTCGTCCGTTGCAACCCGTCTTCAATCGCTAGAAAATACTCCTCCGGTGTTGTTACGTCGTCGGTAAACCCCTTATTTCGGTAGTGAGTCTCTGAAATCAATACCACCGGTTTTCCCATGACGGCCATTTCCAAACCGACGGTGGAGGTATTGACCACGCCGACATCGGTCATGTCAATCACTGTGAACGAATTGACATTGTCCTCGGGCGAAATGAGCGTGACATTGTCCGGCATTCCATCCCCAAAATGTTTCCGGATCAAACTGGCATATCGTTGTTCCGTACCGAAGATTTTTTCTGCTGGGTGGGATCGCAGGACCACCTGAATATCCTGCCGATCGCGGAAATGTTCAATCGTCGAAATCAGACAGTCAAGCGCCTTGGGAAACGCGATGTCACGACTGACATTGGCGGCATCCCAGATCAGATTGGTAAAAACCGTAATACACTTTCGGCCAACAGGAATCCCGAGCCTCTGTTTTTCACTTGTTGTATCTTCAGCCCGAGCGGAAAAGTTGTAGGCATAGTTATCTCCCTTTTGAAGTTCACGTTCGCCAAGGTATTCAATGACCTGTTTTCGTTCCGTTGCATTAAGCTTGCGATCTGAAAATCGCTTCCACGCGGCGTCGAAACTCCAATCGGGTGAAGGTTGATTGACGTTGAAGTTTCCCCGATCCTTGGTTTTTGCCCGGTCGTAGCAGATATAGTCAATATTGTTCCGTCGGCAATACTCAACCACTGGTTGCCAGGTAATGTAGATGCCGTGGGAAAACATCACGTAACGGTAACTGTTTTTTTCGCAGAGCTGTTTGACACACAGATAATTGCTGAGGGCGGTGACCAGCATCCGCCTGGCGACCGAGTCCGCGTCATCTCCAAACGATAGTGATTTATAATACCGGTACAACGTACCGGCAACGATGTGACCAAAATCAATATCGTGATAATGAAAATTCAGCACTTCGTTCAAGCTGGAAAGTGAAGCCGCCATCGCTGAAGCTTCCGGAGCCAGCGGGATCGACTGGTGTTCAACCCGACCTGCCTTGAGCCATCGTTTGCCGAGCGAGCAGCTTCGCCGCCAGAACCTGTCTTTGCCTTCGGCCTGTTCCCTTTCTCGGGTGATGACTTCATTGATCGGTACACTTTGGTC
>JBGSXT010000577.1:0-5534 GCA_041751295.1 Mariniblastus sp. | reverse complement strand
ATTTGAATTACAGTGACGCGGTCACGTTCCTGAAGTATCCGGGGGCCGACAAGTTGTCCAAAAATGATCGCTCTGTGCAAAATCTGCTGATGAATCCGGAGGTCACGATTCGCTCGCGCGGTGTAATGGAAAAGTGCACGTATTGCGTGCAACGGATTCAAAACACAAAGATTAAGGCCAAGACGGAAGGGAACCGGCCGATTGGGCCGAATGAAATCCGGACGGCCTGTCAGGATGTCTGTCCGACTCGTGCAATTACCTTCGGTGATTTAAACAATCTGATTACCTTCGAGGATTCGAACACGCTGCAAAGCGATGTGCGGCGCGCACACGACAATCCGCGTTCCTACACGCTGTTGGAAGAATTGAACAATCTGCCGCGAACAAAATACCTTGCCCGGGTCAGTAATCCGCACCCGGCGCTGATCGATCACGACGATCGCAATTCTGTACGTGGCTTTAACGCAAAGAGTAACGGATAGGACTTGATGGCTACTGCGTTTGAACAATTTGTCGACAATACCATCGAAAAACCGGATCGTCGCGCGCCGTTGGTGCTGGGCGGAATGGACTATGCGGATGTTACGGACGCGGTTTGCGCGCCGTGGGAAGCAAAGCAGCCCCCCAGAATCTGGTGGGCGGTATTCGCGATAGCGGTTTCGCTGGTGTTGATGCTGGGTGCCTGCATCGCCCATCTGTTAATGAAAGGGGTCGGCGTTTGGGGGAACAACAATCCCGCCTATTGGGGATGGCCGATCGTCAATTTCGTTTTCTGGGTCGGGATCGGCCACGCCGGAACGTTGATTTCAGCGATTCTGTTTCTGTTCCGGCAGAATTGGAGAACGAGTATCAATCGTGCGGCCGAAGCGATGACCATTTTTGCGGTGATTTGTGCCGGCCTGTTTCCAGGTATCCATATCGGCCGTGTCTGGGTTTTCTACTGGCTGTTTCCGATTCCGACCGAACACCTGGCAATGTGGCCGAATTTTCGCAGTCCGCTGCTGTGGGACGTGTTTGCGGTTTCGACTTATGCGACGGTCAGCGTGTTGTTCTGGTATATGGGGATGGTGCCCGATATCGCGACATTCCGTGACCGCGCGAAAACCAGAATCTCAAAGATTATTTATGGCGTCCTGTCACTGGGTTGGACCGGTTCGGTTCGCCATTGGCATCGCTACGAGGTGGCTTACACAATCCTCGCCGCGCTGGCAACGCCGCTGGTGTTGAGCGTCCATACGATCGTCAGTTTTGACTTTGCCGTTTCACAGATTCCCGGCTGGCATACCACGATCTTCCCTCCCTATTTCGTCGCAGGTGCCATTTTCAGCGGATTTGCAATGGTGGTGACCCTGCTGGTACCGGTTCGAAAAATTTATGGATTGGAGAATCTGATTACGATTCGCCACCTTGAAAACATGAACAAGATCATCGTGGCGACGAGTTTGATGGTCGGAACGGCGTACGGAATTGAGTTCTTTATTGCCTGGTACAGCGGTTCTCCGATGGAGAAATTTGCATTTTTTAATCGGGCGTTCGGCAATTACTGGTGGGCCTATTGGATCATGGTTACCTGTAATGTGATCATACCGCAATTGTTCTGGTTCAAATGGTGTCGAACGAATCCGATCTTTATGGTGATCGTCTGCATTTTTGTAAACATCGGCATGTGGTTCGAGCGGTTTGTGATTGTTGTGACTTCGCTCTGCCGCGATTTTCTTCCATCCAGTTGGGCCTATTTCCGACCGACTGAGATTGACATCATGATGCTGATCGGCAGTTTTGGTCTGTTCACATCGCTGTTCTGTCTGTTTTGCCGGTTCCTGCCTGTAATCGCAATGTCGGAAGTTAAAAACGTGATTCCAAACTCGGATCATCACGCGGATTGATTTTGGATTGGTAACAAATTTCATGACACAATCAAACAACCATTCAAACTCCGTCACAAACGACAAGCGTTTGATCGGGCTACTAGCGCAATTCGAAGACCCGGCGACGCTGGTCAATGCCTGTGATCAGGCTCGGCAGGCCGGTTACAAACGGATGGATGCTTATTCCCCTTTTCCGATACACGGAATTGACCCAGTGATGGGAATCAAGCGGACCATTTTGCCTTTTATCGTTTTGGCCGTCGGACTGGGCGCGTGTGCCGTCGGTTTGGGAATGCAGTGGTATGCCAACAACGACACCAGCATTTTCGGATTTTTTCCGGGTTATCCGTTCAAGATCAGCGGAAAACCGTATTTCAGCATTCCAGCCAATATTCCGGTCACTTTTGAAGTCATCGTTTTGTCCAGTGCCTTCGCTGCGTTTCTGGGCATGTGGGCGTTAAATGGTCTGCCTCGTTTTGCGAATCCGCTACTGCGGATTTCACGATTTAAACGTGTTACGAACGACAGGTTCTTTCTGATGATCGAAACGAAAGATGGCCAATTTGATCGGGAGCGAACGGAAAACGAACTCAACGCCTGGGGAGCTTCGTTCATCGAAGAGTGCAATGAAGATATGACCGATCAACAATTGCCGGCCTGGGTTCGAACGGCAGGAGTTCTGGTCGCGTTCCTTTGTTTGTTGCCGCCGGTGATTATTTTCCGGATGTCGGGCATGACCAATCGTGAGCCGCGAATGCACATTATTCCAGACATGGATTGGCAGGACAAAAACAAAACCCAGACGCTGTCACCGAATTTTGCCGCCAGTGGCGAGCCGGATTATCTGTTCGCCGATGGTCGGGTGATGCGACCGCCGATTTCGGGGACGATCGCTCGGGGGCAGCTGTTCACGGATATCGAGTATTATCAGGGGATTCAGGCCGGTTCGACGACAGTGGCCGCCGTTGCGAAATCGGGGTCGTTTACCAGCTTGCAGGATGATGCAATCGATGCTGCAGCCGTTAAGGCAGCCCAGGATGCAGCCGCCAAAGCATTGGAGCCAAAGTGGATCACGACATTTCCGGATCAACTGGTGGTTGATCAAACACTACTCGCACGGGGCCAGCAGCGGTTCGAGATTTATTGCAGTGTTTGTCACGGTTACGCTGGAAACGGCGATGGTCTGGTGAATCAGCGGGCGTTGGCTTTGGCAGCGACCGGAAACGCGGCTTGGACAACGGCCAAGTCCCTGCATGACCCGGTGGTCAAAGACGACGCTCAGAATCCGATCGGCCGGATATTCGATACTATTTCCAACGGTCGCAGTTCCATGGGGCCGTACAAAGATCAGATTTCAGTTGAGGACCGCTGGGCGATCGTCGCCTATGTGAAAGCCCTGCAGGCGACTGGAATTGAACCGGTAAATCCTGCCGTTGCTGCCGAGGGCGATGCCAAAGCAGTCCCCGAATCAACCAAACCATAACCGACTGTCATTCAGTTTTCCAAACATGCACGAAGCAAGACCTGCAATAATTACTTCGCCGATTACGACGTTGAAAGACGACTACGTTCGGATGATTCCGATTTGCTTCATTGTGGGAGTCATCGGGATCGCCGTGTCGATCATCTGCGTAGGAATGGACTTTTCAAGATTTTCATTCAGCTACCTGACATCGTTCTGTTTTCTGTTGACGATTTGCCTGGGCTGCCTGTTCTTTGTACTTATATTGCATTTGACCCGTGCCGGTTGGGGAGTCACTGTTCGACGGATTGCCGAATTGTTTGCAGCCTGTCTGTTTCCACTTTTTATTCTGTTCCTGCCGATTCTGATTCCAGTGCTGCTCGGTTCGGATCTGGTTTACGCCTGGAACGAGAATGGGTGGTCGCTTGACGGAACTCCGGCTGAACAGTTGACCGAATTTGAAATGGCAGATCACGCGCCTCCGCTGGAAGCGCTGAAGGGGAGCTATTTGAATCCACTTTTCTTTGGGATTCGGACGGTGGCCTATTTCCTGATCTGGGGCTCGATGTCCTGGTTCTTTTTGCGGAATTCGCTGGCACAGGACCGGTCCGGCGACATTCAATTGTCAACGAAAATGCGGAAATACAGTGCCCCGTTGATGATAGTTTTTGCCGCCACGCTGGCTTTTTCGTCGTTTGATTACGAAATGTCGCTCGCGCCACTCTGGTTCAGCACCATGTTTCCAGTTTACATCTTTGCCGGTGCCGTGATGAGCGGGCTGGCGACGATTACATTGACGGCCCTGCTGTTGCAACGCAGCGGTCGAGTGACCGATGAAATTACCATTGAACATTACCATGACCTCGCTAAATTGATGTTCTCGTTCGTTTTCTTCTGGGGTTATATCGCGTTCAGCCAATTCATGCTGATCTGGTATGCAAATTTTCCGGAAGAAACGTTTTGGTTTGCTTGGCGCATGAATCCGTTGCCTGGTCAGGAAGGTGGTTGGTCAGGTTGGCAGTGGATGTCCATCATTTTGTTGTTCGGACATCTGTTCATTCCATTTCTGGGATTAATGGCGCGGACCGTTCGGCGCAATAAAACGTTTCTGTTTTTTGCATCGATCTATATTTTGGCAATCCACTGGATCGATCATTATTGGATCGTGATGCCACAGGCTCTTCCGGGCCGCGAGTTCACATTCAGCGGCTTGGGACTGGTTTCCGATTTCGCCTGCGGTGTGGGATTGATCGGACTTTTTCTGTCGATTTTTTTCCTGATCTGCGGGAACAAACCGCTGGTCCCGTTGAAAGACCCGCGACTGGGCGAAGCTTTGAACTACCATAACGCGTAATGAAAACCATCCTTTGTTTGCCGTTTGAGAACCAATCATGACAACCGCAACCGCTGAACTGGAATCTGCTGAACTGGAATCGGGCCAAACAGGCAACGAAACAGCCGGTCCCAGTTATGATGACATCAATACACCGGTTATTCTGATGGTTGGTTTCATTTCTACGATCATTACGCTGTGTACGATTTTCTTCGTACAGGGATTGTGCTACCAGTGGCAAAACAGCTACATCCGGGATCGGTCGACGGATTTTGTTAACGAGCCGGTCCGTTCGATCGTGGAAGGACAAAAAGCCCTGCTCGATGGCAAGCAGGAAGGAATTAAATCGATTCGTGAAACAGAAGCAGAAGTGATCAAAAAATTCGACAGGAGCTAATCCAGGTAAAATCACAATGTACCGTTTACAGACCCAGGCCGTTCGTTTTGCGTTGGGCATGATCCTGATCATGTTCCTGGGCGCATTCAATCCCTGTTGGGCGGATGAGGATTCGATTCCGGAAGCCGAAAAAGGAACTGGCGTTGACGAACGATTGGGGGATACCATCGATACAGGAATCGTGTTCCGGGATGATCGCGATCGCAAGGTCCAAATCGGTGATTTTTTTGATGGCAAACAGCCCGTTATTCTGTCGTTCAATTATTCGAATTGTCCGAAACTGTGCAGCGTACAGCTGGAAAACATGGCGATGTCGCTTCGAAAAATGGACTTCAAGGCGAACGACGATTTCCAGGTTATTTCCGTCAGTATCGATCCGCTGGAACAGGTGGCGACGGCCCGCCAGACCAAAGAAAAGTTTTTGACCATTTACGGTGATGAATCCACGGCCGATGGCTGGCACTATTTGACCGG
>JBGSXT010000576.1:0-4108 GCA_041751295.1 Mariniblastus sp. | reverse complement strand
CGATGCGCCCCTCGAAACTGTCCATGATGCCCTCGGGTCTGTTGGATACGCTCAATCAGGATGAAATTCGCGATTTGCTGGCCTATTTAAAATCGGCCGCCGATAGTCCGTGATAATGGGAGCAAGGTTCAGGGTTCAGATTTCAGATTTCAGTTTTCATTCAGAAACAATTTTATGAATCAAAAGAAATTGATCCGGGTCGTCGCGCTGGCAGCGGCGTTACTCACTGGCAACCAGCAAAATCTGATCGCCCAATCGCCGAAAAGCTTCAAGGACGGCTCCCGTTCCCAAGTCGCGACGACGAAGAAAACAGAGTTTCTGCGACTTGTCAACGATCAATCCGGTACACCGCAATCTCTGGAAACGTCGATCACCCGTTATCGCAACGATGACGGCAACCTGTTGATCGATCTGATTGCTGTCATTCATGTCGGCGAACAGAAGTACTATCGCCGACTTAGTCACCAATTTACCCAATACGATTCGCTGCTGTATGAACTGGTTGCACCCGCAGGCAGTCAAGTTCCCAATCGCCAAACCAGCGAATCGAATGGAAATCCGATTCGCTGGCTGCAGCAATCGATGCAAAACATGCTGGGTTTGCATTCGCAGCTAGAGCATATTGACTATACGAAAGCAAATTTTGTCCACGCCGACCTTTCGCCGCGCGCGATACAACAAAAAATGTCCGAGCGCGGCGACACACCTTGGTCGGTCGGGTTGAAGGCAATCACAGAAATCATGAACCAGCAGAAACAGTCGCAAAAGAATGGGACTGCCGGTTTCGGTGACGGCCTTTCCGATTTCGACGATCTGTTTGATGCGGTTTCAAATCCGGGAAAACTGAAAACGATGCTGGCGACCCAGTTTGCAGCCAGTGGAGTCATCGAATCGGGGCTGGGCGAGACGCTGAACCAGCTGTTGATCACCGATCGCAATCAGGCCGTTATCAAAGTGCTTCAGCAGCAACTGGCGGACGGTAAAACCAGAATCGGCATTTTTTATGGAGCTGCCCACATGCCGGACTTCGAAAACCGGCTGGTCAACGAATTCGGAATGCGGAAAACGGAGCAGGCCTGGGTTCAGGCCTGGGACTTGAAAACAGCACCGGACCCAACTAGCGGCGCAACAACGCTGACCGACATGTTTTTCCAATTGTTTAACGATTTGGATGAATCGCCGTCTCCATAATTGAATTGGTTCAACCAGCCCCAAAAAAACAACAATTCCAAATCTGGAAGTTTCTTGCCAAGATTGTATGGGTTTGAGCGAAAATCTGCAGATACGTTAAAACCTTTCAAGAATTGGTGATTGGGAGAAATGAAATGATTCAAGAATTGGGAAACAATGTGATTCCGGTCTTTTTGATGGCCTGCACATTTGCTTTTTTTGTCCTCTGGGTCATGGCGGCGACAATCGAAAGCATTTACAAGACTTCGCGAACTACCAGGTTGAAGGAGCGGATGCTTGAGCAGGGTTATTCGGCGGCGGACATCGCGAGAGTCGTAAGCGCCACCGAAACCGAGTGCGACGAGACTTCAGAAAATCGGCCGGTGCCTCCAGTTAAGAGTCGCCATGCCCAACATTCCCGCACTTTGACCTGACATTCGGACGAGATTGGGGCAGCTGAATTTCTCCGGCTATGGCCTTTATGCGCACCGCCAAAAATTGCAGGGCGGATGGCGACTTATTTCAACAGCATTTCTACTGCGGCCTTGCTTTCCGCGCCTTACCAGTGATTGACGTTCGATCCGCCGCAATCCGGTCAATGAATTTCCTTGAATTTTGGACCAACCGAGTCCAATGACTGGCGAATAATAGTTCAGTCGACGAAATTCACAGGTGAAACAGGGCTTCCCGAACAGAACCAAAGGCAGAACGATGACAGGAACCATTCAATGCGCAATGCAGAATCCCGATGATTACGTCATCGAATTGTGTTACCTCGATTCAAAGGGCAAAACAACTCGACGCACGATCAGCCCGATTCGGTTCCTGTCGGCCAATCGCTTGCTCGCGCTCTGCCTGTGTCGCGAAGAACCCCGCCAATTTTATCTGGACCGTTGCAGCAATCTGTCCCTCAAACCGGCTCACGATGTTATTATGCCGGTGGCAATGGGTTGAGCGGCGCATGGCAGCGACGGCGAAAATATTTCGTAGTCCGGGCAACTTGAGTACAATAACGAGACTGTTACCGAACCTGCTGCCTCGGACGTACTGGGCAACAGCATTTCGACTACCCAAGCAGTTGACGTGAACAAAACATCGCTCACTGACAAGTTCGCCCAGATTAATGATCATTGGCGGCCCAAGGTCGTCGCTGAGCTGAACGGACAGGAACTGAAACTCGTAAAATTCTGTGGCGTATTTCCCTGGCATCATCACGAACACGAAGACGAGTTGTTCCTGGTCTGGCGGGGGGAAATATGCATCGAATTTCGTGACCGAAGGGTAGAGCTGGGGCCCGGAGAATTCTGCCTCGTCCCACGGGGCACCGAACACCGAACAAGTGCCCGGGAGGAAGCGGAAGTACTGGTTTTTGAACCGGCTGCAACGCGCAATACCGGAAACATCGTCGACGATGTATTTACGGCGCCCAACGGAGTTGCTATCTGATCGAGTTGGCAAGATCGACAGCGCTTTGACACAGCCCATTCGCGGTCTCGATCGTATGGGCCTCCGCGATCGCTCGCACAATGGGTTCGGTGTTGCTGGGTCGGACCAGCAGCCAACGATCGGCCCAGTCCAGTCGCAGGCC
This sequence comes from Mariniblastus sp., assembly GCA_041751295.1. Lineage (GTDB taxonomy): Bacteria > Planctomycetota > Planctomycetia > Pirellulales > Pirellulaceae > Mariniblastus. Next base: position 1,350 of record JBGSXT010000576.1, on the reverse strand, counting down.
GTCCAAACGACTGACTGAGGCTTCCGCGAACTTTTTTTCCAATGCATCCATCAATGCTGCCACATTTTTCTGTTCAATCGAGATCGTCGTTTTGCAGATCTCATATCGCGGAATTTCGGCGACCAACTGGCTGATCGATTTGCCAGTGGCCGCCATGGCGTCCAGAACCTGTGCCATTGCAACAAAACTGTCACGCACATAGCCGACGCGCGGGTCGATCGGCCCGCCATTGCCTTCCCCCCCGTAAACGGCATTTTGGGCAATCATCAAGTCCGTGACATTGGCCTCGCCGACGGCGCTCAAATGAAATGGGCAACCGAAATTCTTGGCAATGTCAGCTGTCATACGACTTGACGAACAATTCACGACTACCGGGCCTCTGTTTTGCGACAGTGCATGATCGGCAGTGATGGCCAACGTGTATTCCTCGCCGATATATTTTCCGTGCTCATCGATAATCGCCAATCTGTCCGCATCCGGGTCCTGACAAAAGACCACGTCGGCTCGGTGTTTGATGACCCGATCAATTGTTGGTCGCAAATTCTGTTCGGTCGGCTCGGGAGGATGATCGAATTGCCCGTCCGGCGTTTCGCCAAGAATTTTGAATTGGCAACCTAATGCCTGCAACAGCTGCCGTCCCAGTATCGAACCGGCACCTCGATTACTGTCCAGGACAACCTTGAAGTTTTTGGCGGCAATCCTGTCCTTCGAGACCGTTGCCAAAACCAGTGTCAAATGGTCGGAAGTCGTGTCATGGATGTTTGATACTTGTCCCAGTCGGTCGTGAGTTGCCCATTCCGCCATTCTGTCACGATAGGCATTGAGCACTTTTTGACCCACCATCGCGGAAATGACCCGACCGTCGCTGCTGAACAACTTCATGCCATTATAGGGAGCCGGATTGTGGCTGGCCGAAATCTGGATGCCACCAGCAGCGTTGTGCCGCCGAACCAGTATCCCGGTAGTCGGTGTCGCGGCGACGTTACCATAAACAACATTGCGACCGGTCGCGCAAATTCCGCTGCAAATGGCGTCCGCCAAAACGGAGCCGCTGCCGCGCCCGTCTCTTGTCACTACCAACGGACCGTCGATTTTGAGAGTTGACAAATACGCGACGGTGTAGCGAATAGCCACGATCGGATCGAGGCTGTCGCCAACGATTCCACGCAATCCGGATACGCTGATTATGGGTTCACTCATGGTTCAGTTTGCAACCGTGATGATTTAAGCGGGAAATTGTTGTAAGATCATGGCTTCTGTCGGCGATGGATGCGTTCCGTGCCGACAATTACCTTTGACATTCTTTCATATCCGGACAATGAGGTCACTAAGGTGTCTGAAGCGACAGTC
>JBGSXT010000575.1:0-13757 GCA_041751295.1 Mariniblastus sp. | reverse complement strand
TGATCGCTGGTGTCGAGGTCGGCGATGGTGCGGGCGAGCCGCAGGACTTTGTCGTGGGCACGGGCACTCAGGCCCAAATCGTTGACGCTGGTTTTCAACAGATTCATGCTTTCCGAATCAAGCGGACAGTAATCTCGAATTTGGCGGCTGGACATTTGGGCGTTGTACATGATCGATGAATCATGAAACCGTTCCGCCTGGAATTTTCGCGCCGCAACAACCAGCTCTCGAATGGCTGCCGTCGAAGTTCCTGGCTGTTTGGAAGCCAGTTCCTTGAATTCGGCTGCCGGAACCTCGACGTGAATATCGATTCGATCGAGTAACGGTCCCGAAATTTTCCCCATATAGCGCTCGATTTGAGGGGTCGAGCAATTGCAGCTGCGGCGCGGGTCGTTTCGATAGCCACAGGGGCAGGGGTTGAGCGCGGCGACCAGCATGAAATCGGCGGGAAAAGTCGTCGAAGTCAGAGCACGGGAAATGGTGACTACGCGATCTTCCAACGGCTGCCGAAGAACTTCCAGCGTCCGTCGATTGAATTCCGGCAATTCATCAAGAAACAGGACGCCGTGATGCGCCATACTGATCTCACCAGGCGAGGGCGTACTGCCACCTCCCACCAGTCCCGCTTCGCTGATCGTATGGTGTGGCGCACGGAAAGGCCGTTTGGCCATCAACGGCTGACCGGCTTTCAATCGCCCGACGGCGCTATAAATCCGCGTGGTCTCGATCGATTCCTGGGGGGACAGTTGTGGCAACACGGTGGGAATCCGTTTGGCGAGCATCGTTTTCCCGCTCCCCGGTGGTCCGACCATCAGCAAGTTGTGTGCACCCGCAGCCGCGACCGTAATCGCCCGCTTGGCAACTTCCTGCCCTCGTACATCAGCGAAGTCGTTTTCGTACTTGGCAAACTCGTTGAACAGAAAATCCATCTGCGACGGTGTTGGTTCGATGGACAATTCATCCGTGAAAAAGCCGACGGCCTGGGTCAACGAATCGACTGCGATGACATCAATATTTTCAACCACGGCGGCCTCAACAGCGTTTTCCCGTGGCACGACGATTCCGCGCAATCCCTGTTCGGCAGTCGCGATCGCCATTGATAGGACTCCCTTGGCCGGTCGCGTGTGCCCTTCCAATGCCAATTCGCCCACGACTGCGTAATCGCCAAGTTTATCCGAGCTGATCTGACCACTGCCAATCAGGATCCCCAAGCTAATTGGCAGATCGAACGACGATGCCTGTTTGGGCAACTCGGCAGGCGCCAAATTGATGACCACCCGATCCGTCGGACGGATAAAGCCCGAATTGACAATCGCCCGTTCCACACGATGCGTGCTTTCGCGGACAGCCGCTTCTGGCAATCCGACCAGAATCGTCTTGGGCATCGCGCGCGGCGAAACATCGACCTCGACCTCGACCTCCATCGCCTGGATGCCAACCAGTGAAAATGTCTTTAATTTCGCCAACATTCCGGACGATGGTCGTGGACGAGAAACCGATTGGGAATCAGCAGGGTTGGTCGGCATATTTTCTGGCCAGTTGATTAACGATCTCAGCCATCTGTTTTCGTGCTGATGCCGGTGAGATGATCTCAGCATCTGCTCCGAGATTGAGTACGCGCGGAATGATTTCCAGATCGTGAACTGCTTTGACCAACAACTCGATGCTGCCGTCTTTCAACTGTTTCACGACCTGGTCCGGATGCCACGGGTCTTCGACGACCCACCGCGCAGCGTGCGGACCGATCCAGATTCTAAAGTTTCGCGGCTTGTTTCCAATGAAGATTCCCAAACTATTGCCAACAAATTGGTCGAGGTCCAAATCGGCGGGAATCTTGAACCATTCATCCAGAATGTTCGCTTTTTCGAATCGATCCAGCTTCCAGGTTCTGACACGGCTTTCCGGATCATCAATTTCACAGGCAGCCGCAATAAAATACAGGCTGGATTGAAAGAGTACGATCGTATAGGGCTCGATCTTTCGCCAACCAGGCGCTTTTCCGACGCTGTGATATTCAATTTCAACCCGACGATGCTCCTGGATCGCCCGATTGAGGGTTTTAATGATGCCGTGTTTCTTTTCGTACGATTTGGCCGGCATACCAAGCACGCGTAGCGTCCGGCGGAATTTCTCATAGTGGGCCAGGACCGTATCCGGAACCTCCTCCTGAATCTTGTTCCAGAACGATTCGATCCCGCGCCAGAACGGTGTCCCTGCCAGCGGGTGCAGCAATTGGCGACTGAGCGACAGCGCGATCAATTCGGTTGCCGACGCGCTGATTTTTGTCGTCGTAGAAGCACGGGGACCAAGTTTCCAGACTTTTCCGCGCGGCGAATCGTGTACATCGACATCGATGCCGGCAGATTGCAACGCATCCAGATCCCGTCGCATCGTTCGATCATGCAACGAATCCAGTCCCAATTCATCGACGACATCCTGTTTCAATTCCGTAATCGTCTTGCCAAATCGGACGCGTTCCAGAACCTGCAGAATCTTGTGCTGTCGGATCAATTGTTCGTTGCGAGCCATTGCAGTTTTGTTTCGTTTAATCGATGCCGGAACCAGTTTGAACGTCAGCCTCCACCACGTGATTCGGATCAAACCGCTGGGCCAAAGTTGGCTGCGTCAACGACCAACGATTATCCTCCCGAAATCGGCAAACGCCAACCGCCCAAACGAGGCAATTCTGATCGGCCATCGAATTTGACAATTGTCAGTTTGCCACAGCACCGCTACGATTGAAGCCGTGGGAATAGCCATTGTCGACTGGCCCAGAGAATCATTTGATGTCCAAGTTTGTAATCGCGTTCGCCCTGACTGTTTTCCAGTTGCTTTCCCCCGCCAGCGCGGAAGATATCTGGCGCGATGACATCGACGCCGCCTTGGAAGTTGCCAAGGCCGATGGCAAGGACTTGCTGCTGTTCTATACGGGAAGCGATTGGTGCGAACCGTGTAAGAAAATGGTCGCAGAAATTCTTGACAAGCCGGATTTCCTCGACGCTATTACCAAGCATTTTTTGCTGGTCGAACTGGACTTTCCCCACGATCGACAGCTCTCGAACGAGATGGTCAAGCAGAACCAGGAATGGTCCGACAAATTTGGCATTGAAGGCTTTCCGACGATTGTCCTGATGGATCTGGAGCAACGTCCGTTCGGCATCACCGGTTATCGCGAAGGTGGAGTCGGTGCCTATCTGGACCTGCTGAACGACTTTCGGCAAAAGCGGATGCGGCGCGATGAGGTGTTGGTTAAAGCTGAATTGCTGAAGGGGCCGGAGCGGGCGAAAATGCTGGATCAGGCGTTGAGTGAGCTCGATTCCAGCCTTGCTGAACTGTATTACGAAAAAATCATTGACGAAATTGTCGAAATCGACAGCGAAGATGCCCTCGGACTGCGAACCAAATGGAACGCGTCCAAAGATGCCGAAATGAGGAAGATCATCTTGACCGATATCGTGGTCGTGTCCCGGCTGGAAAAACCTGAGGTCGCGATCAAATTCATTGACGATGTTCTGGACGAGTTCATTTTTCCCGCCCAACAACTATTGCAAATCCTGCAAATCAAACTGGGTTTGCTGCGTAAAGTCAATCAAATCGAGGCCATGGACAAGGTGCTCGAAAACATGATCTCAATTGAGGAATTGACGGAAGATTCGAGACAGCGACTGCTGGTCAAGAAGATTTTTTTCATGGTTGGCACCGACCGGCGGGAAGAGGGTTTGAAACTGCTGGACGAGTCGATTGGCAAGGCCGATCGATCGGCATCGCAATTATGGTTGGCGAAGGGGCAATTGCTCGACGCTGATGGGCGGCACGACGAAGCGATCGTGTGTTTTGATTCGGGAATTAATAATGGAGATCCTTCGCCAGATATCCTGATCGAACTGTTTGGTGCGAAAGCAGATAGTTACATGGCCCTCAAGAATGAACTGCGGGCCATTCAATCGTTGGATAAATTCGCTGAAAACACTGAAATGCCCTCCGATTTGCGCGCCGAGGCCCTGTTACAGAAAGCGATGATCATGCGCGCTTCCGACCGCGACCGGCAAGCCACCTTAGTTGAAAATCGAGCGATCGAAATTTCCGGATCACCTGAGGAGCAGGCAGAAATGCGGAAGTTAGTCGAGCGTTTGCGAAAAAAACAGGGAGGATAGAGTCATTATGTCGCGTCGCACCGCCGTCGGTGTTACACGTTGTCGCCTGAAAACCGATTGAAAAAGAACACCATTCGTGGTTGAATATCACGGTGATGGCTGCCAATTGATTAACCTTAATTCGCAACCCAACAACCCATTGACTAATACATTCCATGGAATTGAATCGATTGGCGGAGCAAAACAATGTCAAAAAAGACAACACGTCGCACATTTGTTAAATCAACAGCGGCCTTGGGACTAGGCCTATGGGCGGCCGGTGGAGTTTCCGCCAGGCCCAGCCGTTCAGCCTTGGAAGAGATTGGTTTCGGCTGCATTGGAATCGGCAATAAAGGGTCCGAAGATTCCGCGGATGCAAACAATACGGAACGCCATGGGAGCCGGGTCGTCGCAGTCTGCGATATCGACGATGAAACACTCGCCAACGATAAAGAGAAATTTCCGGGTGCAAAACAGTTCAATGATTACCGCAAGATGCTCGAACAGATGGACGATTCGATTGACGCCGTCACAGTCAGCACGCCGGATCACACTCACGCCGTCGCGGCGCTGATGGCGATGAGGATGGGCAAACATGTCTATTGCCAAAAACCGATGACTCATTCGATTGAAGAAGCCCGCATGATGGCCGATGTGGCCCGCGAGAAAAAACTCATGACGCAAATGGGAAATCAGCACACGGCCAACCCGGTGCTGAGACAGTCCGCTGCGTTGATAAAAGCCGGAGTCATTGGCCCGGTCAGGGAAGTACATATTTGGACGGATCGGCCGGTTTGGCCGCAGGGAATCGGTTTAAAGGTAAACGAGCCACCGACTCCCGCGCATGTCCATTGGAATGAATGGATCGGACCGGCAAAACATCGACCCTACAGCGATGCGTATCACGCATTCAAATGGCGTGGATTCTGGGATTTCGGTACAGGCGCGCTGGGAGATATGGCCTGCCACACGGTGAACATGGCCTATATGGCATTGAACCTGCGCAACCCGACCAGCGTTTCGGCAACCACCGACAAACATGATGGCAACTGCTATCCCGCTTCGTCCGTAATTGAATATGAGTTTCCCGAACTTGACGGACGGCCCGCATTGAAAATGACCTGGTATGACGGTGGTAAGAAGCCGTTGCACCTGCTGACCGATTGTCCCAAGTCCAAGGACGATAATGGTCGGGAACGAATTTATTCCAGTGGTGCATTGCTGATTGGAGACAAAGGCAAATTCTTTTCGCCCGGCGATTATGGCGGAGAATCGGCAACGACTGGCCTGATCGTCGATGGCGAGTTTACCCAACAATTGCGACTTGACCTGAAAGCTGAATATGTACGATCGCCCGGCCATTTCATGGAATTGACCAACGCCATTCGCGGCAACGGCAAGCCGGTTTCAAATTTTGACGAATACGCCGGAGGACTGACGGAAACCACATTGCTCGGGAATCTTTCGGTTTGGACAGGTAAGAAGATCGAATGGGATGCCTCAAAAATGGTGGCCACCAACATGAACGACGAAAGCGTCGCAAAAATGGTCCGCCATGACTATTTGAACGGTTTCACCATTCACGCCTGATTTTTGAAGCGGACCTGTTTGTAGAACCTGAACCATGAAATTCTTTACCCGTTTGATCAGCCGACGTCGTTGGTTGCTGCCCGGTTTTCTGGTGTTGGGAGCCATCTTGGCCCCGGTACTGATTGTGCAGCAACAGGGTTCCAGTCAGGAACCAGGGGCAGACGCGAATGCTTCGGAAAAAAAAGCGGAGGAGTTGAAGTTGGAAACGGCATATTTTGGCGCTGGCTGTTTTTGGTGTATCGAGGCCGTCTTTCAGCAACTCAACGGAGTTCATTCTGTTGAATCAGGTTATATGGGCGGTCATGTCGATAATCCAACATACGAACAGGTTAGTAGCGGCTCAACTGGGCACGCAGAAATAGCCCGACTGGAATTTGACCCGGAAGTAGTTTCGTTTCGGGAATTGTTGGAGGTTTTCTGGAAGACCCACGACCCGACCACATTGAATCGGCAAGGCTACGACGAAGGAACGCAATACAGGTCAGCAGTTTTTTACACCAGCAACATGCAAAAAGAACTTGCGGAAAAATATCGGCAGCGCCTGAACGATGAACATGCATTCCCCGCGCCCATCGTAACCGAGATTACAGCAGCTTCCAAATTCCATCCTGCGGGCGACTACCACGACAACTATTTCCAGCGCAATCCGAACGCCCGCTACTGTCAATCCATCATCCGACCGAAAGTCGACAAGTTCCGAAAAGCTTTCGCCGAAAAGTTGAAGAAACCAGTCGGGAAGTAGCTGCGACACCCGCCGATTCTGACGAACTGCCAACAGCCAGGGCGAGCGACAGATGATTGTATTGTTGTCGAACAAATTGCCAATTCGTTCTAAATAGCACGGGAACGATTTAGCGAATCGCCCCACTGGGAAACTGACAGATGCCGCTTGCCTGACAAGTGATTGCAGTCGCCAACCATCGCTTCCGGCGGAAAGTCAGGCAGTTTTAATTCAGCCTCTCGGCTCTGCGTTCATCCAACAGCTCCGTTTCGCCCGTCTACGGGAACCGTCTCAAAGTCGACTTCTTCAGCCGAGGGAAGTTTAGGCAACGCTCATCCGTGTCCGCCAATCCCAAGTCTTCAAACACCAGCCAGTTCATTAAAACGACGGTCAAGCCAATGTAAAAAACTGGTTTGTTTACACTGAACAACCTGAAATCGACTCGTTATAATGCTGTTCACAAGTTTTCGCATCTCCTGAGATTCAGACAGTAAAACAATACGAAATATTGCCAGCTGAAGGCTCGACATGTCCAACCAAAATGATCGAGGGCGCAATTGGTCCGATGTGCATCAAATCATCGAATTTGTGGTCGACGCATTGAAAAACGGGACGCCCTACGATCTCAAGAAATTAATTTCCGAGGTTCCCGCCGAATTGCGCACCGATGTATTGAGAAAGGCGATATTGCTGGAAATCGAATTCTACCGGGGAAGGGGTTGGACTTATAACCTTGGTCGGGACATCGACTTTCCGGAACTTAAAAACTTTATTTCGGTGAACCTCAGCAACGAATCGGATGATTCGGGATTTGGGCTGGCAGAATCAGCCGTTTCTGGCGCGCTGCATTTCGCCAAATGCGAATACAAGGCCGATCTTTGGGCATTCGCTGAGGGAGGACAGGGAGCGCTTTATAAAGCCTCGGATCGCGGGTTAGGTGATCGGGAAGTTGCAATCAAGGTCCTTAAAAACGTCGGCGAATCGAATCGATTTCGTCAGGAAGCTGAGGTCACGGCGAAACTGGACCATCCCGGTATTGCCACAGTCCACTCGTATTCAGACAGCAGCGATTGTGATCAATCGGTCGATCAAAGGCCGTTTTATGCCATGCGGTTGGTAACCGGCAAACCGCTTCAGGAACGGATTGCCGATTTTCATAACCGGCTGGGGAAAAAGAAGCGCCGTTTGAATCAGGACCCCGATTTCGTTTTACTGATCGAAAGCCTGATCTCGGCGAGTCACACGATTGCTTACGCCCACAGCGTTGGTGTATTGCATTGCGACGTGAAACCACAAAACATCATTTGTGGCGATTTCGGCGCGACCATCGTGCTCGATTGGGGTTCGGCAGTTACCGCTCCGCGAGCGTCCCGAAATAGCAATGAACAGGGAAAACTGATTCATTGCCCGGAATGGACCAATGGAAGTAATTACACAACGGCCTATGCCAGCCCGGAACAGAAGGAACAAAATCCGGAACTTGATGAGACCACGGACGTATATTCACTGGGTGCGACCCTGTATGAAATCGTAACCGGGACCACACCGATCGACCACCGCGACTATCAGGACAGGGTAAATCGTGATCGGATCGGCGCGATGCGGCAGCATCAACCATACTGTTCAAGATCATTGGAGGCGATTTGCATCCGAGCGTTGAGACAGAAGGTGCATGACCGATATGCGGGCCCCGAAGAATTCGCTGACGATCTTTCCTGCTGGCTGCGAGGTGAAGAGATCGCCGCTCGACCCGACAGTTTTTTTGACCGGCTGTTTCGACTTGCCAATCGCCATCGCACGGCGACGCTGATGGTCCTGGCAGCGATCGGTTTGTTTTTTTTTGCCGCGTTAGGCTACAACGCCGAGCGGTTTCAACAACTGAAACTAAAGGCCAGTCGGGAGTTGGGTTTTGGCCTGATCGAGGATATCTGTGGCCCACTGGAAAACGGCGAGCTTCAAAGTCCCGAAGAGTTGAAGGCAGTAGCGCAACTGGTACTCGATCATTGCGAAAAGGCGATCGACGACGAATCAGCAGGAATTGACGACAAATTGATGTTGGGTCGGATGCACCACCTTAGATCACTTACACGGTACTATTACGACAATTATTTGCCGACGAACACAATCATTGATGGAAGTCCCCGAGCTGCGGAAAAAACCGGCTGGTTGGATGGGGCTATTGACGATATTGAAACGGCAACCGAAATGTTTCAGTCATTGGATCATTCGACGAAAACAGATTATGGCAACGACATCCGACAACGCCTGGCTGGTTCTTCACTGTTTAAAGCGCGACTGCATTTCCGGCGCTACAACAGGCAGATCGAGACCGGCGATGACAAACTTGTTGAATTGGAAAGTGCAATGGCTGCCATCGACAGTGCCAAATCGTATTTTCAGAATTCAAATCCTCGGCAGGCCACCAATGATCATCATTTCAGGTTGGCTGAAGCCTATCAGCTCAAAGGTGAGATTCTGCTTCGCCAAGCTGTCCAGTCGGACACGACGCATGATGCATTAGCGATCTATGATGCCGCGAAAACCGCGTTTAACGAATGCAACCGGATCCTGGAGCGGCTTCAGCCGGAAAATGATCCGGCCCGACTGCGTGCCCTCGGCCGTGCAAGTGGCTATTTGGGCGACGTGTATCGGGATCAGAGACAATACAAACAGGCGCTTGAAAGTTTCACCGCATCGCTGGAAAACCGGCGAAAAATATTCGAACAGGACCCAAGTCCCGAAAATCAATTCCAACTTTCCAGAGGTTATGCCAATTTCGCCTGGACGCTGCGAAACCTCGGCGTCGTGCCCGGGGAAATACCAACTCAGGCCGATGTTGCAAGTGGCAATATTACGAATCCCATCGAGCCGATTGAACTTGGGGAATTGGAACCCTTCGTCCGCCAAAATCAAATTAAGAAGCTGATCGATGGCTATTTGGGGCAATTTGAGGAAAACGATCCGGAAAAAGCGCCCCTGGCGCTGAACCTGATTTTTCTGTTAAAAGAAATTGAAGAAAGGTCCTCCCAACGCGAAGTCGGAAATGCTTTGTGCCTGATGGCAGAGCTTTATTACCAGGCCGCCCGGCAAACCGACCCCGTAAACCGGGAATGGCTGATTGAAGCAAAATCGCTGCTTCAGTCGGAAGCATCCGACTTCGATGCAGAACAGATTCTTCGGGCGTTATACGAAAAGAACAGCGATGATCGGGAAACTAAAACAGGCTTGGCGTATTGCCTGACCCTGCTCGGCCAGATTGATCGCGAACTTGGTTCGGAGCCAGATATGTCTGTTGGCGAAATCCTCGATATATTGCCCAATGTGGAGGGTCCACTAAGCAACGACGAGCTGTTTCTGCGCTGCGTAGTTTACGGTTGGGAACGTGAAGACTATCGAACGAAGCTTAACGACGGCCTCCGCAAGCTGGCTGCATCCGGATATAAATCGGACTGGAGAATCAAACAGCATTTCAGCGATGATGACTGGAAGGTTTTTGAATCTCACAAGAGTTTAACTTCGATTGAGCATCAGTAACATGAATGGGTATCTGTTGTGTCGCATCTGCTAACCCTGCGGTTTTTCAAAAATGGGAAGGCGTATGGCAATGTGGATTGGGACGAAGGTGATAACATCGTTCTAGGTCGACAGCGCGATGCAGATGAACAGCGATTGCAGATCCATAACATCGACGGGCAGCTGCGGATTCCATTCGCGAAATTTCCCGAAAGCAATTACTCGCGCAGCCATTTGACATTTACCCAAATTGCGGACGCGAAGGTCAGAATCACAGTCACCGGCAATTCGGTGCTCCCCGTTCTCGTCAATCCTGACTCGCCACTGTGCCGCAATCAATCTGTCGAAAGGGTTCTGCCAACTGAGGTAACGGTCGGCGAGTATTGTATTCGGATCGAAAGGTCACTCCGCACGCTTTCGCGACAAACGAAATTTCACACGGATATTGAATCCTTCTCGAGCAGTCGCTTACCGATAACTGTCTCCAACGATGCCGGCCAGGTGGCGATGGTCAGCAGACTGATCGAACAATTGTCGGCCGCAAACAGCATTCTGCAGCAGGCAACCACACGAGACGAACTATATTCGACCGCGATTGCTTCAGTTAAGGGCTTGATCGATATGGACGGTGTGGCGATCATCAATGCAAAAAACACCCGCGATATCTTCTGCCTGGAACCAGTCATTCCGAGCGAACCGGCGCTGAATGAAATCTTGCAGTCGCGACGGGTTAGCTGGAAATCGATCGACCAGAGCGCGGACACCATCGAATCGCTGCTGATTTTGGATTGCTTTATCGGGGCACCGATTGTGATGCCTGCGGAACGTGAGGACGAGGCCGTTGCAATACTTTATGCCCACCGCGCAATGGAAAAGGTGGATCAATCCCACATCCGACGGGAACCACTGTCCGAATTGCAAGCCCAGATTTTTGAATTGATTGCCTGTTCGGTAGCCGCCGGACTTGTGCGCATCGATCACCAGGCCACACAGGGCAGATTTCAGCAGTTTTTTACACCCGCACTGGCTCGGGAATTGATGAAGAGTGACTCGCTGCTCGAGCCCAGTGAGCGGGAAGTGACCATTCTGTTTTGCGATATCCGTGGTTTCAGCGGCATCAGTGAAAAACTGGGACCGTCTCAAACTGCCCATTGGATTCAGGACGTATTGACCAGCCTTTCCGACTGCGTGCTGGAATATGATGGCGTGCTGGTCGATTACATCGGTGATGAGTTGATGGCGATGTGGGGTGCTCCCACCGATCAGCCCGATCACGCGATTCGCGCCTGCCAATGTGCCCACAAAATGATCGAGATATTGCCAATCATCAATGACAAGTGGCGAAGCGTCATTGGCCACGCAACGGAATTTGGAATTGGCATTAATTCGGGTACGGCAACAGTTGGCAACACTGGTTCCAAATACAAATTCAAATATGGGCCGTTGGGAGATACCGTGAATCGCGCCAGCCGCGTTCAGGGCCTTACCAAATATCTCCGCGTCAACGCGATTCTGACCGGCGACACCAAAAGTCACGTCGGCAATCGGTTTCAAACCAGGAGACTGGGCAAAGCCAAAGTGGTCAATATCGATAAATCCATCGAGCTGTTTGAATTGTGCCCCGACAGTTCGGGAAAAAAGAAAGAGTTTGCCAGCTGCTACGAAAATGCCTTAGAGTATCTCGAACAGGGAAACCTGGGTACTGCCGCGAATTTGTTAAAGGCCCTCGATTTCGACTCACCCGATCATCCGGCGTTATTGATCATGAATGAAATTATTCACCGGGTGATTAATGATCGGCAATCCGGCGATTTTCAATGGGAATTCATGAAATAGCAAAGATTTTGGCAACGTGACCGTGTTGGGCAAAATCCACACAACCGCTGTCACTATTATCGAGCTCGAGACGCAAATTTACTGATTGCAATTAATCACCATGATCATGCAAAACTGAATCATGGTCTCGCTGCCAAAAAACATAAAGAAAACCAAACCATCAACCCTATCCGTCAATATTGGCTGGGTTTGAAGCGCCGATCACTGGCTGATTCTAAAGCGCCCAATTACAAAAAATGCAACCGCTCACGAGCAGAAGTAATTGGGAACACGGATCTCCGCTGATCCAGAATTGTGAAGGTCAGATTAGCTGCGATTAGCGGAAATTAGTGTTCTTTTTGGTTTCCAAAGGCTTTCGTTGTATTCGAAATTCAGTTTCTGGAATGGGGAAGTATGAAACCACGTCAACCATTACGGCAGCAGAGAGCTACGTCACGCCGTATGCCACCATGGCGTCGGCGACCTTTTTGAAACCGGCGATGTTGGCGCCTTTGACGTAATCAGAGTAATGGTCATCGACGCGGCCGGCCCAGTAACATTTGTCGTGGATGTCTTTCATGATCTTTTTCAGTCGTTCGTCTACCTCCAGCCGCGACCAGGACAATCGCAGCGCATTCTGACTCTGCTCGAGGCCGCTGACGGCAACACCGCCGGCGTTGGCCGCTTTTCCAGGTCCGTACAGAATTTTCGCATGAATGAATTTGTAGGCCCCTTCTGGTGTCGTCGGCATGTTGGCACCTTCGCTGACCGCCTTCACGCCGTTATTCAACAGCATTTGAGCATCATTGCCATCCAATTCGTTCTGGGTTGCACAGGGCAGCGCCACGTCGCATGGCACACGCCATGGCCGTTCACCTTTGTGGAACGTCGCATTGGGATATTTGTCGACATACTCCGACGCGCGACCCCGTTGGACTTCTTTTAATTGCTTGATGTATCTTAATTTCTCAATATCAAATCCAGCAGGATCGTGGATAAAACCGTCTGAATCTGAAAAAGTAACAACCTGCGAACCCATCTCAATACATTTCTCGATGGCGTAGATGGCGACATTCCCCGATCCCGAAACAACGACTTTTTTTCCACGAATCGTTTCGCTATTCTGGTTGAACATGTTCTCGCAGAAATAGACGCAGCCATAACCGGTCGCTTCCGTTCGAATCAGACTGCCCCCGTAGGACAGACCTTTGCCAGTGATGACGCCGACGAACCGGTTCGTCAATCGCTTGTACTGCCCGAACAGATAACTGATCTCGCGGGCACCGACTCCGATGTCGCCTGCGGGGATGTCAGTATCCTCTCCGATATGATGAAACAGGCCGGTCATCAAGGATTGGCAGAACCGCATTACCTCGCGATCGCTTTTTCCTTTCGGATCGAAATTCGAGCCCCCTTTGGCTCCTCCCATCGGCAATCCGGTCAGGCTGTTCTTGAGAATTTGTTCAAAGCCGAGGAATTTCAAAACGCTGACCGTGACCGTAGGGTGGAATCGCAAGCCCCCTTTATAAGGCCCGATTGCGTTATTGAACTGCACCCGCCAAGCCCGGTTGACCTGGATGTTTCCGTCGTCGTCTTCCCAGCAGACGCGGAAGATCACGATCCGATCGGGTTCGGTCAATCGTTCCAGGATTTTGGCTTCGCGATACTCCGGGTGTTCGAGCGTATAGGGGATTAACGTCTCGCAAACTTCGTGGACTGCCTGATGGTATTCCAATTCGCCGGGGTTCTGCCGCCGAACGAAATCCATGAAATTATTCAGTTCAGTTTCAGCGGATTTCAACATGCATGCTTTTCCTTGTAACGAATTGAAGATTTCCGTTAAACGAACTTATTGCAGGAAAAGATACCATAAACCTTTTGGGTTGGCAGCGGGCAAAAACAAGAAATGCGGGTAAGAGGATTCGAACCTCCACTCCCTTACGGGAACATGGCCCTCAACCATGCGCGTCTGCCAATTCCGCCAT
>JBGSXT010000574.1:0-1834 GCA_041751295.1 Mariniblastus sp. | reverse complement strand
ATCTGCTCTTTGGTCAGCTGCTCGGTGAGCGAGACCTTGATTGTCCGATCAAAGGGGAGTTCACCGGCAAAGACCCGTTTCAATGTCCGGACCGTCGCCTTGAGGGCGTGGTAACAGGAGAGCACGTTGCGACGATATCGTTTGCGGGCAATCTCAATTTTTTTCGCCAGGGCAATTTCTTCGTCCCGCGTAAGCAGCGGAATTTCAGACATCTGACTCAAATACATCCGTAACGGATCGTCGCTGGGACGGGGCAACTTGCCGGTAAACTGGAACGTCGAGCATTCCTGCTCCGCCTGCTGCAATTCATCCAGCGAAGGTCCACTGGCGATCGTGGCCGGATCGGTTTCAAGCAGCTCGATGCCCGAACTCTCAAGTGCGACCACCAATTTGTCCAACTGCTCAGCACTGGTACACTCATCCGGAAGATACTCCGAAACTTCAGCGTAAGTCAAAAATCCTGTCTGTCGTCCTTTTTCTACCAAATCTTTGAGTTGTTGTTCCTGGTCGAACATCATCATCATCAGCCTCCTGCACTTCCATGTGCGATTGACAACTGTTGCAGCCACGTGGCAGCAGCCCTTCCATAGGCAAGCTAGAGTCCATGTCGCTGTCGCGTCTGATTCAACAATGCTTCTAGGGTCGACAATTCCTCCTGTTCATTCAATTGATGTTGATGTAAATCTGAAATAGTTTTCCGGTTCCCGGATTCGTTTTCCAGGTTGCGAAAGACACTGATCATTTCCGCCAACAGGTCATGCTCACCGTCGGCTGCCTGTTCCAGTAACGACGACTGTTTTTTATGCCACTGCCCGTCGAGATAAACCAGCAGGTTTTTCAGATCCGGGCATTCGAGGGACAACATCAAATCGTCAAATCCGGTCCCTCCGCCGTTCTGAAAACAGGCATCGATGTGCTCATACAGCTGCCGGCAGGGGCCAGCCGTGAACAGGCAGCACGGAATGTTCTCGACAATCGTGTCCAGGTGCTGGGGCATGTAAACCAACAGCTGAATCAATTCGGATTCCCGTCTCTTCAATTTGGAAAAGTCAATTTTCACTGGACTGATATTGTCCCGGTTCTGGAAAGCGGTGGCGTCGGCTTTGGACCGCAACTCCAGCAGCCGCTGTTTCATTTGATGGCGATCCACTCCAAACTGACGTGACAGTCGCAGCAGCAGCTGGTCCTGACGCAGCATGGTTTCCGCCGATACAGCAATCAGCGACGAAGATATCTGTGAAATCGTCAACAAAATGCGCTCAAGGGCTGCGTTGGCGGCATGAGTGTCGCGAGTCAAATCCACTCCAGTGGTCTCAACCCGAATCTTATGGTCAATCGCATCCGCCGCCGCGCTCACCAGCTGCTGGAACGAATCGCTGCCATGGGCTTCGATGAATTCGTTCGGATCCTGGCCATCGGGCAGCGTCAGGATTCGCAAATCCACATCGTTGGCAACAAACAAGTCGACGACTTCGTTCGCACGCCGTTTGCCAGCATCATCTCCATCGAGAACCAACGTGATGCGATCGGCGAATCGCTTGATCAGCCGGATGTGTTTTTGATTCAGTGCCGTCCCCAAACAGGCGACCACATCGCGTAGCCCGGCCTGCCAAGCCGCGACCACATCGGTATAGCCTTCCACAACCGTTAGCGATCGTGTTTTGGAAATGGCGTCCTTGACAAGGTTCAACCCGTACAATGTTTCGCTTTTGGAAAACAGTCTAGTCTCTCGGGAATTGATGTATTTGCCTCCCGGCTTTTTGCCCGGTTCTTCCACTCCGGGAACCAATCGGCCACCGATCGCTATCGCACGATGCAGGGTGTCGAAAATTGG
>JBGSXT010000573.1:0-4730 GCA_041751295.1 Mariniblastus sp. | reverse complement strand
CTGTCCGTTTCTCTGGTTCATTACATGGAGAAAGACACGGCGGTTGTATCCCGCTCACTGATTCAACTCGAAGTCGGCCAGCCTGATTTTGCCTTCGATGAACAGGCCTTGAGCAAGTTGCAGGATTCCCAGGTTCGGGTTGGCGACGCATTCGAAATCTATGGAGCCTGGTCCAACAACGGCAAAGGCAGTTTTCACAACTATGCTGAAGTCGATATCTACCATTCCTCCAATCCCGATCAGATCGTCTGGGCCGGTGCATTGGTCGGAAACGCTGCCGTAGACAATCGGGTCGAAGGCTATTTTGTAAACACCCGCAGCGATGACCGCTTTGCCGAAGTCTTCACACCCGATCGAGATGGAGTGTATGTGTTCAGATTCTATTTGGACCCCGAACATGTTGTTTCCGAATCGAATGAAGCCAATAACCGGTTTGACGTCAAGGTAGTCGTCCTGTCGGCCAATAACGCACCGGTGGCCAATGCGGATGCCGTCAAAACGCGCATGAACGAGACTCTTGATCGCATTGACGTTCTTGCCAACGATTTGGACGGCGATGCCGACAGTCTGGCCGTGGCTGAAGTTTCAGAAGCGCAGCATGGCAAAGTGGAAATCAACGACGATGGCACGCTGTCGTACACGCCGAACAATGGTTTTGTTGGAACCGACAAATTTCAATACGCGGTAACCGACGGCAATGCGGTCAGCGATTTTGCGACCGTGCAAATTGAAGTCCTGCCGGACGGATTCAGCGTCAGTCCGTTCGCCAATGGTGACGAAGACTCTCGGATCGAGATTCAGGTCGAAGTAGATTCCAAAGAATTCAGCCATGTTCGTGTCTCGAATGTGCCGGATGGAGCCGTGTTGAGCCATGGAAAACAGCTGGGCAATGGCAGCTACGATGTGAAGGTCAAGGATGTTGATTCGTTGACCGTCACGCCACCACGCAATTCGGATGCCTCATTTGAATTGACGCTGGCACCTGTTCAAAAAGGAACCGCGTTGGTTGAACTGTCCCAAACAGTATCCGTCAGCGTCAACGCTGTGGCCGATGGTGGACAGGTTGATGTGGCCGATTTTGCCATCGTGACGGGAGCCAGTGGTTCACTGCCGTTCCGCTTCAGCTTCGGCGATCTGGATGGATCGGAACAACACACGGTCACCTTCAACGGGCTGCCCGATTTCATTTCTCTATCGGCGGGTGAACGAGTCGGCAATAGTTGGGTACTGCAATATGACGATCTTGCCGGGCTGCAAATTCGAGCCGATCGGGTGTTAGACACGTCAGGTTTCAATGTTACCGATTACGGTCTCTACCAGCGATTTGATGTTTCGGTAACGGTTCGTTCGGTTGAACAGTCCAATGGCAGTTTCTTTGAGGACGACGACGAATTCACCTTCCTGGCGATTCAAAGAATCTAAAACGCGAACTCTCCCCGGTGACCTAAACAGAAAATCCCTCAGCAGGTTGTGACAAATCAGGGCGGAATCTTTTCAACAGCCGGTCGGCCTGTTCAGCGTTTCGGCCAATCAACGTCAGCAACGCAATTTCTGATGAACGTAGCCGAAATTTGACTAATCGGTGGCAAACTGGTCTAATGTAGAAGGCTGTGCGACCCGGCTGTGTGACCCATAGCCAATCTTGCTGCTGCTTCATCTCACCTTTCGATGCCGCCCGAATTCCGACTATAGTAGGGCCTTGCGTCAATAAATTTTGAATTGGCCACAACGGGTTGTATTTGCAACGGCGCCTGATTTTTTGCCAGTAGCGCTCGTCGCCAGTCACAAAATGTACTTTGAGAGATTCCGATGGCAGCTGGCAGCAATGGCTTCGTAAAAATACTGATCGACAACGGCACGCTGGGCAAGGATCAGGTTACCGATGCGGAAAACCTCGCCCGACAAACCGGTGAATCGATGGCCGTCTCGTTGGTAAAATTGGGTTACGCCACGGACATGGAAGTCATGATCGCACAGGCGAAATATCATCGGATGGAGTTCGTCGACCTGGAAAACGTCGATATCTCCGAAGACATCATCGAGTTAATGCCCGAATCGGTAGCCCGCGAAAACGTCGTATTGCCGATGAGCCAATCGGATGGAACCCTCAAAGTACTGATGAGTGATCCCGGCGATGTCGATACGATCGAGAAATTGCGGTTCATCCTGAATCGGGACGTTTCCACCGCACTGGCCACCCGCAGCCAGATCAGCGAAGCGATCAACCGTTTCTACGGTCAAGTCGAAGGGGAATCAGCGGACTCGATTCTTCAGGAATTTACCGACACTGCGATCGACTTCACCGAAACCGTTGACGATGGCGAAGCCGGGTCCGATGAGGGCATCGACGAAAACAGCGCACCGATCGTCCGGCTGGTCCAGATGATGATCTCCGAAGCGGTCCAGTTGCGAGCCTCGGATATCCACGTCGAACCGTTCGAAGATCGCGTCCGAATTCGCTATCGAATTGACGGCGTATTGCATGAACGCGATACCTTGCCGCGACGACAATTGGGGGCGATTCTGTCCCGTATCAAGATTCTTTCCAAAATTGACATTGCCGAACGCCGACGGCCCCAGGACGGTCGGATCAAAATCTCGGTTGGGGAAAAGGAACTCGATTTGCGTGTCAGCGTCATTCCGACGAACCACGGACAATCGGCGGTGATGCGACTGCTCGATAAAGACAATATTCGGATCGGAGTCCGACAACTTGGATTCTCAGAGGATATGTTCAAAATCTTTAACGGTTTGATACGTCGACCCAACGGAATCATTCTCGTGACTGGCCCCACCGGTTCAGGGAAAACAACGACCCTGTACGCCGCCCTAAACAACCTGAACCGCCCAGACCGAAAAATCATTACGGCCGAAGATCCGGTGGAATATTATCTGCCGGGAATCAATCAGGTGGAGGTGAAACATAAAATTGGACTCGACTTCGCCCGCATCATCCGGTCCATGTTGCGGCAGGCTCCAAATATAATCCTGGTGGGAGAAATGCGCGATGCCGAAACGGTTTCGATGGGAGTTCAAGCCAGTTTGACTGGACACTTGGTATTCAGTACATTACATACGAACGATGCGCCCAGTGCCATTACACGCATGATCGATATGGGGGTACCCGGTTATTTGGTCGCCAGCAGTGTAGTAGCCATTCTGGCTCAAAGGTTGGTGAGAACGATTTGCCCCAAATGCAAAGCTCGTCACTCGCTATCAGAAGAGGTCATCAAGGAGATTGGCCTGACAAAAGAGCAGGTTGCGGGTGCGAATTTCATGAAGGGAAAAGGCTGCACAAGTTGCCAAAAAACGGGTTATCGCGGGCGAATTGGTATTTACGAGTTGATGTTGGTTGACAGTCAAGTCCGTCGCATGATCTTCGATAATTCATCGACGGCGATTATTCGGGAATACGTGGTCAAGGCCGGGATGACGACCTTGTTCGTCGACGGCGTGAATAAGGTCCTCGATGGAATAACGACCATTGAAGAAGTTTACCGGGTCGCCAAGAAAACACAGCAGGATTGACCAACCCGAATTTTTTGGTTTTTTTTGCGTACCTTTTCGCGCACCTGAGTCTAATACCGGCAAATTTCGCCGTTTTCATAGACTATCCGCGACAATGCGCGAACAATACGTTGCCTCATCTTCTGCCAAATCCCCCGAATTCGGCGTTTCGAAGCCGCCGAGTTCCTGTTTCCGCTGCTTCGTGCTTTCGCCATGATGATGATCTGGTGCGTCGCTAACCCACCAGGTCAACACATCCAACGGTCCAAAACCTTTGAACATGACAATTGAATTCACGGAAATCGAATGGCCACAGTATTAATTGACAAATTGCTGGAAGCCTGTGTTAAACAGGGGGCAAGTGATATTCATATCACGGTCGGACAGCCCCCCGTCTTTCGGCTGCATGGCCGGCTGCGGAAGCTGGAAACCAAAGTCTTGGAGCCGGATGACACGGTGGCGCTGATGAAGAGCATTTCGCCCGAGCGTTGCCAGCGGGAATTACAGGAGGTAGGGGGGAGCGATTTTGGATTCGCGTTCGGCGATAAGGCCCGCTTCCGGGTCTCGATTTTCAAGCAGCGCGGCAGCATCGCCATGGTGTTGCGGCAGATTCCATACGAGATGATGTCGCCCGAGTTTCTGGGCGTGCCGGTAATCTTCACCGAACTGGTCATGCGTCCGCGCGGCTTGATTCTGGTCACCGGCCCGACAGGATCGGGAAAAAGCACCACGCTGGCGAGCCTTGTTAATTTTATCAATGAACGGGTCGACCATCACATCATCACGATCGAAGACCCGATCGAGTTTTACCACCATCATAAAAAATCGACGATCAATCAGCGAGAAGTCGGCGTCGACGTTCCTAGTTTTGCCGAAGCTATCCGCCGTGCCCTGCGACAGGACCCGGACGTGATTCTGGTTGGCGAGATGCGCGATCTGGAAACGATCGAAGCGGCGATTACTGCAGCCGAAACCGGGCACATTGTGTTCGGCACGTTGCATACCAACAGCGCCCAAGGGACGGTCAACCGGATTATCGACGCCTTCCCTGGCAACCTGCAGGATCAGATTCGAACTCAGCTTTCCACTTCGCTGATTGGCGTCCTCGCCCAAACGCTGTTGCCGCGGATTGGTGGCGGGCGAGTGGCAGCGTTTGAATCGCTGGTGGTCACGTCCGCAGTGGCGAACCTGATTCGTGAGAACAAGACCTTCCGGATCAACTC
>JBGSXT010000572.1:0-8092 GCA_041751295.1 Mariniblastus sp. | reverse complement strand
GGTGATTCATTACTACCAATCGCAGGGTATTGATGCCGTTTAACGTCGTCGTCGACAGCATCAGTTCGCCGTCCTGCAGCGTGGCTTCCATTAATGCATCATCACGAGTTGCCCGTTGTGCTTCCGTTTCCCCCTGCCGTGCATGATGTCGAAAAGTAACGATTGACAGCTGTACCGGCTGCACATCGAACCGCCCATCCTGTGCCAGCAGGTCTGCCGCCAATTGGGCCAATTCAATGTCCGCACGAATCTGATCCACCAGCGCATCCCGTCCGGCGGACCGCAACAACATCCAGACGGGCAGCACTCGGGCCGGTCGCGACAACTCCGGTCCGCGATCAAAAAAATTCACTTCGTCCCGTGGCAGATCTTTCAGATAATGACCTTCCGTCGAAAACGCCGCTTGCAGAAATTCAGGCTCGCGCACAAATGCGCAACCAATTCCCATCGGGCAATACAGCCATTTATGCGGATCTAGCGTCAGTGAATCGGCCCGTTCCAAACCAGCCATCTGCTGCCGAACTTCGGGCACCATCGCCGCGAATCCGCCATACGCCGCATCGACATGAAACCAAATGCCGGCCTCGAGACACAATTCGGCGAGTGGGTTCAAATCGTCGATGGCTCCCGTGTTGGTCGTACCCGCATTGGCCGCGAGGAAAAACGGGACCAGTCCCCGTTTTCGATCGGCAGCAATGGTCTGCGCCAGGTTCGATGAATCGATCCGGAAGTTTGAATCGGTTGCGACGGCCCGAATGTTGTCCGGCTGGAAGCCGAGTACCAACGCCGATTTTTCAATGGAACCGTGCCCTTGCGTCGAAACATAAATTACACCGTCGTCCAGCATTTGTCGACCAAACTTTGCCCGCGCTGCGGCAATCCCTATCAGATTCGCAACCGAACCACCGCTGGTGAATACTCCTTCGCTGTGCGGATTCAACTGCAGCAGTTCCTTGATCCAGCGCAACACCGTCAATTCCAGCGACGCGACGGTCGCGCCACCCAGCCAGCTGCCGACAAAAGGGTTCGTCCCAGCCGCCAACATTAGGCCTACGGTTCCGGAAAAGCTGGACGGGCAGGGAATGTACGCGTGGAATCGAGGATGATTTACCCGAGTCATCAACGGCACGACGCGATCAAAGAAAAAATCGACACAATCTTCGATTTCGGTCCCTTGAAGCGGCGCGGGTTCATCGACCATTGCCGCAAAGTCCTGTCGGTTCCCGCGTCTGGCCACCCGCTGATCGGCCAGTGTCGTCAAATGATCCACGATTCGATCCACGACTTCATATCCCAATCGCCGCATCGTTTGAGCATCGGGATCCAATGACGATCTATCATCAGAAGTGATCTGCTGCCTGTTCGTTGATTCAGTTTCCATGCAGGCAATCTACTTGAACCCGTTCAATCGTTCCAGCTCGCAAGTCGGTTGAAGTTGGTTGTTAAATAGTCCGACATTCAGCATTTCAATTGATAGAATGAATTAGGGCTGCCTCCTGTCAATTCAATGCGGAAGCTTTGGCTTGAGCCACGCATATAAGAACATGCCAGCCATGGCACCGGCCAGCGTAAACAGGGCCATCCACTCACCGCCGCCGATTTGTGCATAAATCGGACCTGGACAGGCTCCGGTAATCGCCCAGCCGGCGCCAAAAATCATGCCGCCGACGATGGCCCCGGTGTTAAAAGGTTTTGCCTGATAGGTGATGGGTCTGTCCTGAATTGACATCACCCCGAATTTCCTGATTGGCAACATCGAAATCATCGCCACGGCGACGCCCGTGCCGATGATCAAGTACATGAAAGGCTCGCGGAACAGGAACATGTCGTGGACCCGTTGCCAGCGAACCACTTCAGACTTGGTCAAGACGATTCCAAAGTAAAGTCCGACCAAAAGGACAGAGAGTATCGTTCCTCTACCGGCAGCCTGAGCCAGACTTGCAGCGATTGCCGAACGACCTCCGCTTTGGCTTTGAAACACCAAAGTGCAATCGCCAGTAAATTTATTGAGCTGCTCTGGAAGATTGGCCAGAAAACAACGTTTCGCTTGCGGGATATGCTTCTCCTTCCATTCCGAGTCGCCCCGGACATCGATCAGGGTAAGCTCACCCGACGCGACAAGGGGAGCGATTTCGGCTGGCATGGCTTCTTCAAAAGACTGCAGATTCAATCCTGCATCGGCAACTGAGTCTGCGTCAAAATAACCTTCAATCTGATCAATTCCGATTTTGTACAGGACTTCAAATTCAATTTTTCCAATCGAAAATCGGTCACCATGCTTGAGCAGTGCGGTGTCGTAGAAGTATTTGAGTAGCACGTTCTGTTTTCTGTAGGGAACTGAGCATTGACTCCAACGATGACAGGTTGCCAAACCGCGGTTGCCATGCCTATCCGATGCTGTTTATTGGAATCACAACGATTTGAATTGCATGAATATCTGAAAAATCCAGGGTCAAGTATAAATCCGCCAGAGCCATTCGTGGCTCATGTGCCGAATTCGGCTCGCCGCGCAACAAAAGTTGCACAATTGGCCTCGGCAATACCAGATGATCAAACGGTATGAAGACACAACTGTAAGCGTTTTAAGGTCAATTGGCATCGATCGCCCGCTCAATTTTCGGCAAACAAGCGATTGTCGACCTGAGCCAGCAACCGTTTGATTTCAGGCAATGCCTGGAGCGCCGTCTGTTTGCCAATCTCGGCCATTTCGCCGGCGCGGGTGAATTCGGTGATGTCGAATTCAGAGACGTCCGGGTGAATGACAAGATCGGCGGGTTGAACTCCGACTGAATTCATATTCACGTTTTGTACAAGATACGTCCGCATAATAGTATTCAGCGCCGATGCGCGTCTCATTTTTTCTGTCGGCGTCTCCGGTTGGTTGCGGGCAAATTCCTGCTTGATTTGAGACGTTACACTGACCGCGATGACGAAATTGCATCCCCGTGCCACCAGCACATCGGCCGGTACATTATTGACAATGCCGCCATCGACAAGGGCTCGGCCATCCCGATTGATCGGCGTCGAAAGCACAGGCAGGTTGATGCTTTCGGTGATCGCATGGACGCTATCCCCCTGATCGCGGACAACCGGCTGCCCGCTGATCAGGTCGACTGTAATCGTCAGGACAGGAATCGGCAGCCGTTCCAATCGGCTGTCCTTCAGGTACTTCCTGAGCATCGGGTCAAACTGACCGGTCCGATACTTGTACAACAAATACCAATAGCCACCGTTAGGCATGTGTCTAAACAGCCATGAAGGCTGCAGGTCTTTGACGAAACATTCGACGTTGTAATCAGGCTCCATCCCGGACGCGTACAGAACTCCCGTCATCGCGCCAACGCTGGTTCCGGCAATCATATCAACAACGATTCCGTTTTCCCCCAGTACTTTGAGGACTCCCAGATGGGCCATGCCTCGCGCCGCTCCACCTCCCAGGGCAACGCCAATTCTGACCCCCCTTAATTCGTGGACAATCCGTTCAAGGCCATCGATGAGTCCACGGTTGCGATTCGCCTCAGGCTGAGTAAAAGAAATCCTGAAATTCCGGTCGGCAAGCTGGTCGAGTGCCGGCGCCGACGGAGCCCATTGGCTGCCATCGTCCAGTATCCAGACAATATTTGTCTTGTCCTTCCAGCCAGGAGCACGCTGTTCAAGTGCCTTGAGCCTGGCAACAGACTGTTGCCAATTGGCCGGGGTCACGCACCAGAATATTTTGTCGCAGACTTTGACGAGTTCCAATGCCCGCGTCGGATCGACTCCAGCATCGACGTCGAAGATAACACGTTTCGAATCCGAATATAATTCAGACTGTTCGCGAATTTCTTCCTTTGAAACAAGGACTCCGTTCCTGGTCAGACAGAACCAGGGAATGCCATCGACGGGTGGTCCCCCTTCCTGATCGCTCAGCAGAAAGAGATTCTCGCCCAGATTATTCAGTCGTTTGATCAATTGCGGCGTGAGTGGCCGGCTGGCTGGCGATTGATGAAAAAAAGCCACGATCACCCGTTTTTTTGGACGCCGGTTTTTCAACAGCACACTCTGTACCGATTCGGCAATCAGACGCATGGAATTCTGTTGGAAAACTGCGTGTTTTCTGGACAATTCGAGGAGTCGTTGATAGTTCAGGCGAAGTAACGTGGATGGTTCCGCAACCAACAGTTCGATCGGAGAAGGTTCGCCCAGGGCAGCTGGCAGGCAGCCGATCAGGGCACCTGCGTTGGGAAACCGTTGGAACAGCACATTTCCCTGAATATCGAGGATCGACAATTTGATGCGACCATGAATCAGCAGGTAAACTTCCCGGAATGTTTGATGGGCTCGATGCAAATATTCGCCGGAATCAATTCGCAGCAATTCGCAGGCATCAGCAATTTCGCCGACCGCGTCATCGCTCAAGCCCTCTGCACACCCATGCTGTTTCAACAAATGGAATTTGTCATCGAACACGGCTCGCAGTCCTTTGATAGTTTGATTGGAAGTTTAGCGTCCCTTCGCCAATATCATAACATGTTCGAAGCCTGTAAATATTGATTAACAGAGTCAGGACTCTCAATTGCAATCAACTTTTTCCGTTTATAAATCTTTGACGGCCTGTCTGCCGACGGATTGAATTAAGCATGCTGGCGATCAATACTGCGGTATTGATGCCAACGTGGCGCTGTCCAGCTAAACAGGGCATATTTTAAGATGGCTGATATTGTGACGCGCAAGTCTACGCTGTTGCGGATTGGGCTTTGGCTGCTGGTTATCGGTGCCGTGATGGGCGCCGCGTCGCTCGTTTTCGAATGGTACAACTACGCGCAAACCATGCCGGACAAAGGCTGGAACATTCGCGTTTATCGCATTATCGGACTCATTGGTGTCAATCTCGCTCTCACGGTAGCAATGGTTACCGTCGGCATTTTGTATTTGTGGGTCCGTTTCGCAAGTTCGCTTCCGGATCTGCAAGGTTGGCATACCCAAAAACCCGATTCGGAATTCAGCGCCTCGGATGCCAAACCGGCATACACATTCGATAATTATCTGGAACAGGAAAATCGCGTATTCGAAGAGCTGGACAGGTTGGTCGCTGGTCCGTGGGCGACCGAATCGCCCGGAGCGTTCTGCCGTTATCGCGATGATTCGGTCTGCAATCCGGCCACGATTGTTGATCGCAATTGGAACCGTTCGTACATTCTGGAATCGCCCCAGCCCATTGGAGGCGTATTGTTGATCCATGGATTGAGCGATTCTCCCTATTCGCTGCGTGCATTGGGCCAGCGGCTTCAGGCGGAAGGTTATACGGTGATTTGGTTGCGTGTGCCTGGACACGGTACCTGCCCCGGCGCTTTGGCCAACGTGTCCTGGGAAGACTGGACAGCCGCCGTAAGGATTGCGATGAGCGGGTTGCGTATGAAAGTCCCAACAGGTGTCCCGCTGTTTTTGGGCGGTTACTCAAATGGTGGTGCGCTGAGCGTGTACTACGCCCTTTCGTCGCTGGACGATAAATCGTTGCCCCGCGTAAAAGCGATCGTGCTTTTCTCGCCAATGATTGGGATCAACCCGATGGCCAAGTTGACCCGACTCTATCATACCGTCGGGCTTGTGTCGCGCAATCGCAAATCACAATGGTCGAACATCGACGCAGAAATAGACCCGTTCAAATTCAGCTCGTGGCCAATGAATGCCAATGTTCAGGCGTGGTCAGTGACACAATCCGTCGAGCATAAAATTGCCGCATTGGAAAAATCCGGCCGAATGGACGAAATGCCGCCCGTGTTGGCCATGCAATCGGTCGTCGATTCAACCGTGGTTGTGCCCAAACTGATCACTGTACTTTTCGACCGGTTGACCTCCGATTTCAGCGAACTGTTCCTGTTTGATATCAATCGGGTGCATTGGTTCGAAAACCTGTTCAACCTGTCGTTCGAAAGGAAAGTCTTGCCGAAACTTGCCAGATCAGACCTGCCCTATCGCCTTTCGGTGTTGAAAAACGCCGAGGCCGGTTCGGAAAGAGTCGTCGTGCAAACTCGCGATGGGGAATCTTGGGTTGTGCAGGAAACTGAGATGTCATGGCCCCGAGAAACGGTATCGCTGTCGCATATCGCGGTACCCATCCCGCCAGAGGATTCGATATACGGCACAGCCGAGGCCACCGCCCGCAGCGGTCTGCCGCTCGGATCGCTCAGCTTGAGGGCCGAACCCAGTGCATTGCTGATCTCGAATTCACTGTTCGTTCGCTGCCGACACAATCCTTTCTACAAATTCATGGAAGATCACGTTGTGAAATGGCTGGCTCAAACCTGCAACCATCGGCAAACATAGTTCAGTTGATCCGCGAAACTTGGTAAACTCACACGTATCGCAAATGATTTTCGGCGTCAGGATCGCCTTTCAAACGGTTCAATCAAAAAAATTGTGAATATATCAAACAGCAATCGATCCGAGCCGAACACCAGCCGCGTTTCCAACGGCAAATCCTGGATATGGGGATTGGGAGTTGTGTTCGGAAGCGCGTTACTGGTTTGGGCCGTTTTGCAGTTATCGCAGGAGCGAACTTTGGTCAAGCGGCGTTCAAACGTCATTGAACCGGTCGTTCCGGCGACGGATTTTCTGGCAACCATTCCCAATACCGATCTTCCAACCACTTCGGCACCGGAGGGAATGATTTGGATTCCGGGTGGAGAGTTTTCGATGGGATGTGAGGATCCACGCGGTCTGTCCTGTGGCGGACATGAAGCGATGAACGATGCCAGGCCGATTCATCGTGTCTACGTCGATGGCTTTTGGATCGATCAAACGGAAGTGACCAACGCCCAGTTTGCGGCGTTCATTGCTGCCACCAAGTACGTGACGATCGCAGAGCAGACGCCCAAATTGGAAGACTATCCGGGAGCCGCGCCTGAAAATCTGGTTGCCGGTTCCGTTGTTTTCTCGCCACCCGAACAAGTGGTACCTTCGAACAATCACTACCAATGGTGGTCCTATGTTGCTGGCGCCAACTGGCGACACCCTGCTGGATCGGACAGTACGATCGAAGGGCGCGACAATTATCCTGTCGTGCAAATTGCCTTCGAA
Source organism: Mariniblastus sp. (assembly GCA_041751295.1). Taxonomy (GTDB): domain Bacteria; phylum Planctomycetota; class Planctomycetia; order Pirellulales; family Pirellulaceae; genus Mariniblastus. The sequence continues at coordinate 1,033 of JBGSXT010000572.1, read as the reverse complement.
GATGCGGTCGCCTATGCCAGTTGGGCCGGTAAACGATTGCCGACGGAAGCTGAATGGGAATTTGCGGCTCGCGGCGGCCAGTCGGGACTGGTTTATCCCTGGGGAAATGAATTACAACCCGACGGAAAATGGTTGGCAAACATTTGGCAGGGAACGTTTCCAACAGTCGATTCGGCCGCCGATGGTTTCTCCGGAATTGCGCCGACCGCCAGGTTTCCGGCAAACGGCTACGGTCTTCACGACGTGTCGGGCAACGTTTGGGAATGGTGTTCCGATTGGTATCGTCCGAATTATTATGCCGAGCTTGCGTCCGATGCCAAAGTCGTGCGCAATCCACAAGGACCTGATTCACCTTTCGATCCGGCTGAACCGACTGAACGCAAACGGGTCCAACGGGGAGGATCGTTTCTTTGCACCGATCAGTACTGCACCCGTTACATGATAGGGACAAGAGGAAAGGGTGAAATCTCGTCGGGATCCAACCACATCGGCTTTCGCTGCGTAAAAGCTGGACCACCTGAATTGCCAAATTCAAACAATTAATTACTTTATTCTGGCGAAACTCAGTCCCGGATCCGATGCCGGAGCACCGCTGATGGCAAACTGCCACTTGTCCGGACCTATGGACTTGACCGATCCGGCCATTGTCCCTTGGTCAGTAGTTTCCAGTTCAATTCCGTCTGCAGCAGCGATCAGTTGCCCAGTCAATTCAACGGGAGCTTGATTATCGGAACTGGTTTTCCAATTGAATTGAGAATCTTCGGTGATCGACAACTCGATCCTCGTACCACCAGCTTGGGCTATCCATGAACCAACCAAATCAGTTTCTGGAGAGGAATCATCTGCTGCCGGTGGCGCTGGCGCCGAGGCTGGTTTGGTTGCGACAGGTGCTTCGGGGGGAAGCATCACATCCAACATACGTTTAGCCGTTACGTCTTTGGGCTGGGCTTTAACCACAACCTGCTACGCGTCAATAGCGCTTTCCTTGGATCCGTTCACCATGTTGTGATAGGCCGCAACGAAATGGGCAGCC
>JBGSXT010000571.1:0-6376 GCA_041751295.1 Mariniblastus sp. | reverse complement strand
GTTCGAAATGGAGCTGGATCAGGTGTCGCCAACCAGACGATCGTTGGCAGAATTTTGTTGCACGGATGGCCGCGAACGTATTGTTCAAGGTAGCCGGTTCTCCGCGGTTATCTGGCATGATTTTGGAATTGCATTCGAGCGTTGACGTGGATTCACGAGCAAGCATCATCGAACTGGATCAACTGATTGGACTGTTTTATACGGACCATTCGGAATTGGGAATATTTTCTGTAGTAGGAGCCAGCGAGATTCCAGAACCACAGCGGTCGTTGCTCGATCACAACTTTCATATGACCGTAACGGTTGAAAAGTTCCACAGTTCTGGTGTTGATGTCATCGTTCTGCAGCATCGCTCGAAACCCGAATCCTATTGCCGCGAGATTTGTCTGGCTCGTCAATCGGATGGTCAGATCGTACAATACGGAATTGTTCGACTCGACTTGGGGCAACTTGATGGTCAAGTATGTTCCGAAATCATGCAACACGAAAAACCACTGGGGCAAATATTGATTGACCATGAAGTGCTGCGACGTGTCCAGCTGCTTTCGTTGTACCGGATCAAGCCTGCCCTGAAATTAGCCGCTGCCTTGGAAATCCCGGTTGGGGAAACCTGCTACGGTCGCACCGCGATCATCCATTGCAACCACGAACCCGCGATTGAACTCCTTGAAATCGTACGGGTTTAGACGACCCAAGAATTTCCGGGAGAAGTCGATTCATCGGTAGCTGGCATGAAACCAATAACGGAGTCGGTTATCCAGTTGCGCCGCAGTCCGGTTTGCTATAAAATGCTGCGGCTCAAAGTGGCGGCAGAATTGAATCAACCGCACGAAGGATTGCCAAAACGTCCCCGCGCGACAACGGACGGAAGGGCAAACCATTTCGTTCTGCTTCCAGCCCAAGGCGTTGTAGCACGACTTTCCCCGGCGGCGATTTTCTTGAACCCAATGAAATCAATCTATATCTGGATTCCCGTCATCGTGCTGTTGATTCTGCATCAAGACTACTGGCAGTGGGATCGAAACGAGCTCGTGTATGGATTCATGCCCTACACGTTGGCCTACAACATTGGCATCTCGTTGGGAACTGCGGTTTTGTGGATCGTCGTCTGTAACTTCATGTGGCCAACCGGGTTGGATCATGTTGTACCCGGCCCACTGGCAGCAAAGGTTGAACAAACGGGTGGCAATCGATGATTCAATTGATCGTGATCAGCTGCTACCTCGTCGCGCTGCTGGCGATTGGGTTGATCGCCGGGCGATACTCACGCGGAACCAGCGCTGACTACATGCTCGCCAGTCATACGATTGGACCTGTTCTGTTGTTGATGTCGCTATTTGGTACCACGATGACTGCTTTCGCAATCGTGGGCTCGACGGGAAAGGCGTATACCATCGGCGTTGGTGTCTACGGACTGTTGGCGTCGGCTGGAGGCATTGTACACTCACTCTGTTTTTTGATTATTGGCGTTCCTCTGTGGGCCATCGGACGTCGCAATGGATATCGAACACAGATCCAATTCTTCCGCGAGCGGCTGGACAGTCCGTTAATCGGTTTTCTGCTGTTTCCCATATTGGTCGCGCTGGTTGTAACCTATTTGCTGCTGGGAGTCGTCGCGGCTGGTGCCGTGGTGAGTGAAGTAACGCGGGGTGCCTTTGAAGCTCAAGGCTGGTTCGCTGCATCAAATTATGGCGTTCCGAAGTGGATGGCCTCTGGCGCGGTCAGCGCAGTGGTATTGGTTTACGTTTTTTTTGGCGGCATGCGGGGAACCGTCTGGGCCAATACATTGCAGACATTGATTTTTCTGGTGCTGGGAGTGGTTACATTTGTCGCGATTGCCAACGCATTGGGAGGAACGGACAACTTCCTTCAAAACCTGAAGAATGCCAGTGCCAACGTTCCAGAATCTAATCTGACGCGGTCCAAACTGACTCCAGCAATGTACTTTTCGTTTCTGCTGATTCCACTATCGGTGGGCATGTTCCCTCACGTATTCCAACATTGGCTTACTGCTCGTACCGCGCGAACGTTCAAATTGTCGATCATCATGCACCCGGTATTAATCATGATTGTTTGGTTACCATGTGTATTGATCGGTATCTGGGCATCGGGAACCGATCTGGAGTTTGCCGATGAAAATGCGGTGTTGGCCACGTTGGTGAAGATCCATATCAGCCCACTGTTGGGTGGACTGTTAACGGCTGGCATTCTGGCCGCCATCATGTCCTCTTTGGATAGTCAGTTTCTGTGCCTGGGGACGATGTTTACAGAGGACATTGTGCGCAATCTGTTTCCCAAGCTGAAGGACAAAACTTTGGTAGCCTCCGCCCGTCTGTTTGTGATTGCCATCGTGGTACTGACATTCATGTTGAGTCTGTATCCGCGCGCCGTATTTGATCTTGGCCTGTGGTCATTCGCCGGGTTTACCGGTTTGTTTCCATTGGTGTTTGCCTCGATTTATTGGCGTCGGTTAACCGCAGCTGGTGCGATTGCCAGTGTCTTGGTCGCCGGTGCGATTTGGCTGACTTTGTTCTGGCGAAGCGGTTTCGGCAGTAACCAGAAGTACGCATTTCCTGAAGCTGCGATCGAGCTTGGTCCGATCGTGATTCCGCCGATGCTATCCGTGGTCACGATTTTTGTCGCGGCAGCAATTACGTTGATCGCTGTATCTTTGGTGACATCGCCGCCGAAGGAAAATTCGGTCCAAGAGTTTTTCGATGACGAAGTCAATTGCTGAAGATTGCCGGATACGGTAGCGATTTCCAGTCGCCCTTATTTCACAGCTTCGACCTGTTCTTTGACTTTCATGACAAAATGAGGGGGTTTGCCGCTGTCCGTTAGTTCGGCGGCCCGTTTTTCCGCAGCTTTACGTTGGTTGAATTCGTACAGGGCGACGCGTTTCATGGCGTGGTTAAAAACGCCCCAGAAGACCTTCATCCGAACGACCGTTGGAGTTTTTTTCTTGCGTTTTGCTTTCACTTTCTTGATCGGCTGATCGTCGTTGGAAGGTGTGGTTTTCGCAGCTTTTTTCTTTGTGGTCGTTTTTTTGGCAGCCATCTTTGGTGCCGCTTTCTGTTTTTCAGCCTTTTTCTTGGCCATTGCCGATCCGATCCGCAGAGGTAAGTTGACAATCAAACTGATCAATCGCGAGATAATAATCTTTTTCGTCCAAGTCCTCAACTCGACAGTCCTGCCGGGACGAGACGGAATTGCAAATAATTTCGATTCATCTCGCAGGCGTGGGGATCGTATTTCTAGGATTCGTCACCGATTTTCTTTCGATATTCCCCTCTCTGAATTGCGTATTCTTCCGGAGTCATCGTTTCAAGGCGACAATCGTCGTTTTCGATTCCGGTTTCTGCCTGAAAAATGGCTTTGAGAAACGGACGGCACCAACCGCAACCGGTCCCGGCTCCAAAACACTCGCTCAGCTGCGATTCACGTTGAGGTCGCTCCAATCTGACAAATTTGACCAATTTACTTCGCGTCACATGGAAACACAGGCAGATTTCGTCCTGATCGTTCATTTTGCCTCCATTTCGGTTCTTTGTCGCGAAGTATCCATGGGTATCATTGAAACATTATAAGAAATCGAAATCGGTAAAGTTGAATAAATGACCACGGACCTAATTTCCAATCTGGACCACCTGGAGAGCCGATGTGTTGCTGCGGGAATGCAAAAATTCCGTGCTCGTCAAATTGTCCATTGGGTTTTCGGAAAAAGAGCACGTGTATTTGACGAAATGACAGATTTGCCACTTGGTCTGCGGAGCCGACTGAGCGCTGAATACAATATATTCTCGACGTCTATCGCCCGCCGTGAAACCTCAAGTGACGGGACCGATAAACTTCTGGTCCGTTTACGAGACAACCTGCATGTCGAATGTGTCCTGTTGCGGGATGGCAAACGGCGATCGATCTGTGTCAGCAGCCAGGTCGGCTGCGCGATGGGATGTGTTTTTTGTGCGAGTGGATTGGATGGCGTTCAACGCAATCTGACATCCGCCGAGATCATTGAACAGATGCTGCATTTGCAGTTGCTGCTGCCCGCCGATGAACGCCTCAGCCACATCGTAATGATGGGAATGGGTGAACCGCTGGCGAATGTCGAAAATGTTCTGCAGGCATTGAAGTGGGCCAGCGACAGCAATGGACTGGGAATCAGTCCTCGCCGAATCACGATCTCAACAGTTGGATTGCCAACAGCCATTCGCCGACTGGCTGCCAGTGATTGTCGCTATCAACTGGCAATTTCGCTGCACGCACCCAATGACGCATTGCGTAACCAACTGGTTCCGGTTAACAAAAACATCGGCGTGGCGGAATTGATCAAAGCAGCAGATGATTATTTTGATGTGTCCGGGCGCAAGCTGACCTTTGAGTATGTACTGCTGGATCAAATCAATGATCAGGTCGAACATGCCCGCGAACTGGGGCGACTGCTGAAAGGCAAAATCGCGATGCTGAATGTGATTCCCTATAATCCAGTGTCGGGCCTGCCGTATCGAACTCCCGGCCCGGCGACCATCGCACGATTTCGCCAGATTCTTGAATCCGAAGGGATTGTCGTCAAGTTTCGACAGCGGAAAGGGGACCAGATCAACGCGGCGTGTGGCCAGCTGCGTCGTACGACCGTTCAAATTGAAACCCGACAGAGTGAGAATGCTGGCAATGATATTTCGTGTACCGAAACTCCACACTTTGAATCCGGTTCAATTGACTGTGTCTGAAATTACGAATCGCCCCGCGTCAGGGGGCAGATTGCCTCATTGCAGTATGGACCTAACAGAAAGTTTCCGTTGACACTCAGCGACTCGGCAATCCAGAAATCGCTACAGTATGAATTGCTTGATCCGGACGTGCGGCTGATGTTGCAGGTCCGCGACGGCAGCGCGACCGCGTTTGAGCAGCTGGTGGAAAAATTCCAAGCCCGATTGGTCGGAATTCTCGGGCACATGACCTCCAACCGGGATCAGGCGGAAGACCTGGCCCAGGAAGTTTTCCTGCGGGTTTATCGGGCACGCGAACGATACGTTCCGGGCGCGAAATTTTCGACGTGGCTGTTCACAATCGCCCACAATGTTGCTAACAACGCCATCCGAAAACAAGCTTATCGAAAGGAAGTCAATCTGGTGAATTCACTCAGCGGCCAGATCCATGTTCGACCGCTGGACCGGATGGCGAAAGCAAAAAGTGGCCTGATGCCGACCCGACAGGCAGACCGCAAGGAAATGACAATCATCGTGCAGCATGCGATTCAGACATTGAACAAACGACAGAAGATGGCGTTGCTGCTTAGCAAATTCGAAGGCATGAGTTATGTCGAAATTGCCGAAGCGATGGGATTGACCACTCAGGCGGTAAAATCGTTGCTGTCCCGGGCACGAAATAATTTGCGAGAAATTCTGGATCCCTATCTGGAATCTGGTCAGTTGCCGGCGGGCGCCGTCCCTTTCGAAGTCCCGGAAGGAAAAATCGATCCTTCGGAAACTGATGAATTCAGCAGGTAAGGGAAAATAAGATGGATGAATCTGCGACCAACTTGAGCAGTGACTCGGCAATTTTGCGGCAATTGACGGCCTACCTGGATGGAGAACTGGCGGGTGACGAATTCGCCAACGTGGAAGAACGGCTGGCGACTGACGACAAATATCGCGATTTGATGCAGCAGCTGCAACGGACCTGGGATTTTCTCGACGTGTTGCCACTGGCCTCCGCCAACAGCTCGTTCACTCAAAGCACCATGAAATTGGCGATCTCGGACGCCCGCCAGCTGTCCGTCCGGAATTCGCGGAGTTTTTGGACCTGGCCAGCAAGAATTCTGGCACTGGCTCTGATTCCCACGATCGCATCGGGCGGAACTTTTCTGGCCAGTCGCTATATCCAGGAACGACCAACCAAACAGTTGATCCAGAATCTGCCAGTCGTCAGCAATCTGGAAGTCCTGAATTGCGACCGCAATTTGACAATCGGCTTTTTGGAGCAACTGTCGCGCGAAGGGGACCTGTTCGGGATCGCTTTGCAAACCAATGCAGAAATTGAGCATCTTGAATCTCTCGATTCAGGGCAAAGACTGTTTGACGAGATGCAGACTTTGCCTGTTGTTGAATTAAATCAGATCCGTGTCAATAACGACAAATTTTTGTCGATGGCGTCTGATCAACAGATGCGAATTCGCGGTTTACATGCCGATTTGGCCAGTCATCCGGATCGTGAGCGTCTGGAAGCGGTGCTGTTGCGGTACGACACATGGCTTAAGTCACTGGGCGAAACCGACACGGCGAACATTCAGGACACGACCGACTTGGATGAACGCATCGCCATGATCAAAAAGATTACCTTGGATCAATTCTACACGAATTTCGGCAAGACCGCT
>JBGSXT010000570.1:0-12254 GCA_041751295.1 Mariniblastus sp. | reverse complement strand
GAAGATTGAAGATTTAAGATTGAACCCGGAAAAAGCGTCCATTGTTGGCGATTTTTGTGAAATGTATCAGAGTTTTCACTGCTTATACTGGTGGCAGTTGAATCGATTGACGTAGTGAAGATCCGGATGGGCGTCTGGCCCACTCGGGTTTTCCTGATGGGGAACGAACCAACAGTTAAATAATGAAAACAGAATCACCCATGCCTTTTGTCATATCGTTGCGGTTTTCATCTGATTGAACCTGGCCTCGCGTTAATGGGAGAATTCATCATGCGATTTAGTACACTTTTGATTCTGTTTTTTGGTTGCCTGTTTGCCAGGGAACTCAAAGCAGACCTGATTACCAATGGCGGGTTTGAAAGCCCATTGCTGAATCAAGGCGATTTCCTTACGATTGTGCCTGGCGCCGAACCTGAAGAATTTGCTTGGACGGTCGATTCAGGATCAGTGGACGTTGCCCACCTTCCGGTAGTTCCGTTCGTCGAATTTCCTGCGTCTGAGGGGAATCAGGGATTGGACATGAACGGAGTCGGGCTAGGGCAAATTTCGCAGGAGTTTGCGACCGTTCCAGGAACGGCCTATCTGCTCACGTTTGTCTACGCAGATAATCCGTTCGAATCGGGTGTCAGCGAGGCGGATATCATTGTATCGGATGTTGAACTTGGAACTGTCCTTCTTTCAAGCAGTATCGAACACTCAACTTCGACCAACGGGAGCATTCCTGCCGCCAATGAATTGTTCTTTTCTGAACAGTTTACTGCGGTTGGAAACTCGACCCGGCTTACATTCATTTCTACATCGGCCAGTGGTACGGCGAGCGGCGGCATACTGCTTGATGCGATCAACGTCGGCCAGATGGTACTGGTTGGCGATGTCAATTGCGACGGAGTCATAAACCTATTGGATGTAGCGCCATTTGTGGAACTGCTTTCGGCGGGTGGGTTCTCGAAAAAGGCCGATATCAACCAGGACGGCGTCTTGAATCTGCTCGACGTTGGACCGTTTGTTGCATTGTTGGTGGGGTGATTCAACATCAGGAAATGTGAACCTGAAATGCGTCGGAATCGGGTAACAACGCACGTTTCCCGGTAATTCGCTGAATCATCCGGCATGCAGATCCGCATCAGGCGGTTGGGAGTTGGGACTCAATCCGGTTGAACCCTCCGAATTGAAAACCGGAATCTGAATTCTGAAAAATCCGACGGGATACTTTCTTTCGACGATTTTCATGAAAGGGAATCGAAATTTCACTGCTTTTGTTTTTGTGATTCAATTCTGTTTTCTTGACCAAGGAGTGACCGATGATCCTTCAATCCCAGGCCTTTCATGGGCAAATGCGTCGTTTTTTAGTCGTTGTTTCCGTATTAGCGGCTTGCATCGGTAACAGCTCCCGAGCGAATGCCCAAGTGTTTGAACAAATCAACGGCCCACCTGGACCGGGTCCATTCTTCTGGGTTCCAGCAGACATTGGCTGGTATTGGACACCGGAATCGGATGTCTGTTTGGCGTCGATTCAAACACAATTGCGGAGGGACTTCGGGAACCTGAACAACAATTTCACGTTTACAACGACCTTGTACACGGATCGGCCTGCAGTCGGCGGAGTCGCGTTAGCGTCGGCTGATTGGAATGGTGCAACTTTTGTTGACGGTGAATGGCTGGGAGGCAACTTTGAACCACCTGTTCAATTAACAGGCGGCACAACCTATTTTATCGGGATGTCCGGTTGGTCGCAGGCGCTTGGATGGGCGGGACCGAATTCAGGCGCCGGAGTCAATTGGGTTGGCGAACCGGTTGGTCCGCCGACTGAAAACCTGGGAGCTGGATCGACTCACAGTTCGTCGGCGGAGAATCCGGGCAGTTTTGATATTCAATTTTCCGAGGATCTCATTGTGACCGATCAACCGGTACTCCGGTTCGTAGAGACCGCTCAAGTTTTTGAACAGGTTAACGGCCCACCTGGACCAGGGGCTTTCTTCTGGGTTCCAGCCGACATTGGCTGGTATTGGACACCGGCGTCGGATGTTTGCCTGACATCGATTCAAACCCAATTGCGAAGAGACTTTGGGAACCTGAACAACAACTTCACGTTTACGACGACCCTGTTCACTGATCGACCAGCGGTGGGGGGCGTTGAAATAGCTTCATTTGATTGGAATGGTACTGATTTCGTTGCGGGAGAGTGGTTGGGTGGCAACTTTGATTCGCCGGTCGAATTGACGGGAGGCACGGAGTATTTTATTGGAATGTCCGGCTGGGCGCAGGCGCTCGGTTGGGCGGGACCGAATTCGGGGGCAGGTGTCAATTGGGTTGGTGAACCGGTTGGTCCGCCGACTGAAAACCTCGGAGCTGGCTCGACTCACAGTTCATCGGCTGAGAATCCGGGCAGTTTTGATATTCAATTTTCAGAGGACCTGATTGTGACCGATCAACCTGTCCTCCGGTTTCTTCAGACGAATGAATGTGTACTGGTCGGCGATATCAATGATGATGGAGTTGTCAGCCTGTTGGATGTGGCCCCGTTCGTGGCCTTGATTTCGAGTGGTGGATTCAATCCGGCCGCAGACATTAACTGTGATGGCCTGGTGAATCTCCTGGATGTTGCCCCGTTTGTGGAACTGTTGAGTGGTGGATAGCCAGTCGAGCGCATCAACTACTTTCAACGCTAACAATTTTCCATTAAGGTACCTTGTTAAAGGGTGCCCGAAAATTGTAGAGACGTTGTGCTCAAATGGCCAAAATGCGAATTGCGATCACAACCGGGGGCGGTGACGCCCCCGGACTTAACGCGGTAATTCGCGCCGTAACTTTGGCTGCGGTCAAACGGGGCTGGGAATGTTTTGGCATTCGCAGCGGCTACGATGGCATCATGCACCCGGAAAATTTTCCCGAAGGGGGAATGATCCCACTGACTCTGGAAGCGGTGCGCGGCATCGCCCATACAGGAGGCACAATCCTCGGAACCACCAACCGCGGCAACCCCTTTTCGTATGAAGTGCAACTGAAAAATGGCTCGGTCGAAACTCAGGATATTTCCGTTCGATTGGTCCAGGGGTTCAAAGATCATCGCCTGGATGCTTTGATTGCGATCGGCGGTGACGGTTCGATGAAAATCGCCGCCCAGACGGCCGAACTGGGTATTCGAGTCGTCGGCGTACCAAAAACGATCGATAACGACCTCGAATGCACGATGGCCACATTTGGATTCGATACCGCGGTTGCTTTCGCTACGGAATGTATTGGCCGCTTGCATACCACGGCCGCGTCGCATCAGCGTGTCATGGTCGTCGAAGTCATGGGGCGTAACGCCGGCTGGATCGCACTCCATAGCGGCGTTGCCGGCTCCGCCGATGTCATTCTGATTCCTGAAATCCCATTTGATATCGAGCGGGTCGCCGAAAAAGTCAGGCAACGAAATACGGACAGGCGGAACTTCAGCATTATTGTCGTCGCCGAAGGAGCGATGCCGAACGGTGGCGAAGCAAGTTATCAGCTAACCGGAGGAGTCAAGAAATTGGGAGGCATGGGTGAGTTCGTAGCCGATGCCTTAAGAACCCGCGTTCCGAACGAAGTGCGCACCGTTGTGCTTGGCCATCTGCTGCGGGGAGGTTCTCCCACAGCACGCGATCGCTTGCTATCGTTTCGTTTCGGGGGAGCTGCCGTGCGCGCACTCGATGAAGGACAAAGCAACATTATGGTCGCCCTCAATCCACCCCATGTAAATTATATCCCGCTACCCGAATGCACTAAACGAATCAAAACGGTGCCCCTCGACAATGACACAGTGCTCACAGCCCGCGACCTTGGCACCTGCTTTGGCGATTAGATTCACAACCCATGAATGGCAAATCGGCTCGAAGCAAGCCGATAATTCGAGCGATTGGAACCAATTTGCAGGTTGGGCGGCTACAAAGTATCATGAGGCTGGTGTTTCGTGGTATTCGTTCACGGGAAAAATCGGAAATTGCCCCATTGTAGAACAATTGTCCTCAATTGTTCCGCGAGCTGAATTGCCGGACTGAACTTCAACGCCGAACAATTGAGGACAATTGTTCTACAATGCCAAACCGTGAACGGATACGTTTCGTGTAAGCTTTCTGCCTACCTGTCGTTTAACAACGGAATCAGTGATGCTCGTTCCTCGAAAACGTTTCCTGCCCTGTATCCGAACTGCTCAATCAGTCATATGGTTGTGCGTCATCGGACTTGTTTGTGCTGGGTGCAATCAACGCAATGATACGACTCAGCTTCCAACGGAAGACGTTGATTCGACCGCTGTGGGTACTTCCACGGAACCGGTCGGTCATTCCGGAAACCCGTATCACGCGATGTTGACGAAGAAAGCGTTAACTGGTCTCAATTATTCAACGGGTCGAGTCACGATCGATCGAACGCACGCGACGGCCTTGACCCGCAGTCTGTCAGTCGACAACGCCAATCAGCGGTTCGAGTCGGGGCGTCAGGCGATTGCTTCTGGCCAATTGCTTGAGGCATTCGTGGCGTTGACCCAGGCGATTATTCTGAATCCGAATCGAGCTGAATATTATGAGGTGCTTGGTTCAGCCCTGTTGTTGAAACGCAAACCCCAATTCGCCGAATCGGCATTTCGATCGGCTCTGGATCTCAATCCGGATTCGGTTTTTTCGCATCAGCAATTGGCATTGACACTCAGCGGAACCGGTCGATTCAACGAAGCAATCAGCACCTACGGTACCGTCCTGAGACTGGACCCGGAAAATGGCTTGGCCCACCGCCGCTTGGCGGTCCTATTGTATTACTCGGGCCAGAACAATGCATCGCAGGAACATGTCCAGTTGGCGCAAGACAATGGAGAGGTCATTCCGCCGCAATTTCTTGAATTGTTGAATCGAGGAGGCGCTGTGCGAGAGCCGCAACAGGCCGGTCCGGAAAATCTGAATGGCCAGGCCGACCCCGTCGTCGGGGATCAAATGCGAGTCGACCTGGGCAATTCCGCGCAAGCCAATGAAACGACTGCGGCATCGAGTGATGCTGACACCAATTTCGCCATCGCCGGCTGGAACGATTATCGGTCGAACATCCGATCCGGTTTCGCCATGACGTTTGACGGTGGCGATTCGTGGCAGGATTTTCTGTTGCGACCGCCGGTACCCTTTCAAACGTCAGTGGAAGGTGACCCAATGACCTGTTCTGACAGCCGAACAGGCAATATCTGGGCCGGCGCCATTGCGTTTGGAGGCAACGGGGGAGTCTACGTCGCGCGGAAAAACGCTGGTGACGCAAACTTCCAGCCGACCGTCATGGCCGAGGTAACTGGCGGTGCCGATAAAGGCTGGATGGCCGCCGGTGTTGATCCGTTCAACAGTCAGGCGACCCGGATGTACATCGGATACAATCAGGGATTGCTGGTTTCAACCAATAATGGCGACACTTGGACAGGTCCGATCGCATTCCCCGAATTCGGACTGGGTTGGCAACCCCGCATTGGCCCGAACGGAGAACTCTACCTGTCGTATTGGGATGTCAGTGATGGCAACAAACTGCTTCGCAGTCTCGATGGTGGTGCCACGTTCCAGGGTCCATTCACCATTTCCACGCGAATGGATGTCTGGTTTATCGATGGATCCAGATTCCCCGGCCGTTTTCGGGTCGCGCCGCTTGTGACAACAGCAGTAGATCCCGTCAGCGGAACCCTTTATGCAACCTGGTTTGATACCACAAATGTTGTTGCCGGAAATTCCAACGTCGACATCTACTGCTGTCGCTCCACGGATCAGGGAACCACATGGTCAACTCCCACGATCGTCAACACCGATGCGGCCATTCCGGGCGACCAGTTTTTCTCGTGGATCGAAGTTGACAACTCGGGACGACTGCATCTGCTGTTTTATGACACGCGCTCTGTTCCGCAAAACGACAACACGACTGACGGGCCCGGGCAACCTCCGGCAATCATCGAGGCTTGGTACGCATATAGCGACGATGCCGGTGATTCATGGTCAGAGATCGTGCTGACGCCACAACCATTCAGCAGTGCCAACGACGGATTTGGCGATGGGTTCATCGGCGATTATCTGGGCATCGGAGTTGGCGGAACGACCGTCTATCCGTGTTACATGTCAACCCAGGAAGGGATTTCCAAAATCTACGTCCACGCCATTACGAATCCGTTTCTGTTGGGGGATATCAATCAAGACGGGGTGGTCAATCTGTTGGACGTGGGTCCTTTTGTCGAATTGCTGACGGCCGGCGTGTTTGAAAAAATCGCCGATATTAACGGCGATGGCGCGTTGAATCTGCTGGATGTTGGCCCTTTCGTCGACCTGCTGGACGGCATTTGATCGTTGGGCAGCAGTCCTGTGGGCGGCGGGTGAAAATTTGCCAGTGTAGAACAATTGTCCTCAATTGTTTCCGAACAGAGTTGAAGACAACTGTTCGCTGACATGAATCAATTGTGCGCCAGATGCACATCCCGTTGAATCTGTTAGGATGCTGACGTTGATCCAGTTTTGACTCATTTGGAATGCGGTCGATGTCCCACAATTCTCTGGCTTGCGTTTTCGTCACCGTTGCTGTTTATTTTCATCCAACGACCGACGCCGTTGCCGACGATTGGCCGCAGTGGCGTGGCCCGACGCGGGACGGAGTCTGGAAAGAGACCGGGCTACTGAAAGAGTTTTCCACCGAACCGAAAGTTAAATGGCGAGCGGAAATTGGCAGTGGCTACTCGGGACCGACAGTTTCCGATGGTCGGGTTTACGTCATGGATCGGATGACCGAGCCGGAGCAGATCGAAAGAGTTCTGTGTTTCGCTGCCGATACGGGAGCAGAAGTCTGGAAGCACCAGTATCCGTGCGAATATCGCATCGGCTACACCGCCGGACCACGGGCTTCGGTGACCGTCGCTGACGGACGGGCTTATTCCTACGGCGCCATGGGACAGCTGATTTGCTTTGATTCTTCCACCGGACAGGTCATGTGGGAAAAAGACCTGAACAAAGCCTATTCCATTCAGGTTCAAGATCGAGTGGCGAACCGAATGCCAATTTGGGGGATGTCCTGTTCGCCTTTGATTTATGACGGCAAAGTTATTCTTCAGGTGGGCGCGGTCGATGCCGGCGTCATCGCGTTCGATGCGAAAACAGGTGACGAAGTCTGGAAAGCGACTGATGATCGCGGCCAGTACTCATCGCCAGTTCTGACTAAACAGGGTGACCAGGACGTATTGGTCTGCTGGACGGGCGACAGCGTTTGCGGTTTGTCTCCGCATGACGGCAAAGTCTTTTGGTCAATTGAATGGACGCCGCGCAACATGCCGATTGGATGTGCTTCCCCGGTCATCGAGGACAACCATGTCTTTTGCACGTCATTCTATGACGGCTCGATGATGATCCGGCTGAATCCAACAAAACCAACTGTGGAAAAAGTCTGGCACAAAATCGGCGACAACGAAAGACAGACCCAAGCCCTGCACTCGATCATCAGCACACCGATCTGGATCGACGACCACATTTACGGCGTCGACAGCCATGGCGAACTTCGCTGCCTGGAAGCAGAATCCGGAGACCGGGTCTGGGAAGATTTGACAGCCGTACCCAAGGCCCGCTGGAGCACCATCCACTTTGTCAAAAACGGCGATCGCACGTGGATGTTCAACGAGCGTGGCGAATTGATCATCGCCACACTTTCACCAGCCGGTTTTAAAGTGATTTCGCGTGTCAAAATCATTGAACCGACAACGACACAGTTGAACCAGCGGAATGGAGTCTGCTGGTCCCATCCGGCATTCGCCCAGAAGTGCGTTTTCGCCCGCAATGACAAGGAACTGGTTTGCGTCGATCTGTCCGAGTGACGTCAATCACAATTTGTTTGTTGACCGCCAATTGAAGTCCGAATTCCAATCGGCAGTCACAACGGCGATGGCAACCGCCGGTATTTCAATACGTTATGATTCTGTAACTACCAGGGCGTCCAATACAGGCCGTTGCCACGGAACCCGATGTCGCCCGGCGGAACGCCGACATTGTTGAAATGACTGGAATGAAAGCCGCCAATGTATTTCGGAAACGGCTCGGTCGGGATGGAGTCATTCAGGTTGTGAGAGTTGTAGCGACGGGTCACGGTGCGGTCGTCCTGAACCGGCGAAGCCGGATGACTGTGGAGTTGGTCGTGCTGTTGGCGAGTGGCCAAGTGACGAGGACCATTTTGAATCCGTGCGCCGCGCATAAACCGCGCCTGTTGGCGTTGGGCATGACAGTCTGAAACCGTGCAAATGATGGTGGTAAAGAGCAATGTCCCCAGCAATCGGATCAGGATTCTTTTTCCATGATGCTTGTCAATTCGCATAAGTCAGCTCATCCAAGGTCATTGGGTCGTGTGTTGGATTGGGTTGCCACGAATGAATTCGGTTGTCGACGGTTCATCCAGGTAGAATCGTTGAACCGGGCCGATTATTGGGACATTTCGAAACAGCTTACTTAAACCGCATCTGTCGGATGATTTTTTCAATCGCCGATCAGGTGTTCGCCCGCAGCACAAACGTATGTTACGATGGCCGCATGAGAATCTTCATTTTCCGAAATCGCCTTGCCCTGTTATCAACAACCACGATTCCGGTTGTCCTGTTTTTGATTCTGGCCGGTTGTGGTCCCCAGCCCAATACAGCGTCACTCGAAACGCCCAAGTCAACGAACGACTCGAGAGCCGCCCCCGTTTCCAACGATTCCGGTAACAGCTCGGCCACTGAAACCGTTCCGAGCGACAAATCTGCTCCAATCGTCAAATCCAACAAACAGATGATGAACGTCGCGGATTTCGGGGACGCCGCTTTGAGCGGAAAGCTGGATACGGTCCGACAGGCGCTTGATTCGGGAGTCGACGTCAATGCAACCGACGAACAACGACGCACCGCATTAATGTTGGCTTCGTTCAACGGCCACACACCAGTGGTGCAGTTTTTGTTGACACAGAATGCAGCGGTGGACAATCGTGATGCGCTCGGTCGAACCGCTCTGATGTTCGGAGCCACAGGAGCCAACGAAGAAACGGTCAGATTGCTGCTCAAAGCAGGTGCCGAGATCAACGCAGTCGACAGTAGTGAGGGCTTTACGGCGTTGATGCACGCGGCTGCGGAAGGTCAGTTGAGCGTCGTGCAGATACTTTTGAAGCATCAGGCAGACCCCGCCATTCGCGACGTGGATGGTGATACTGCACGTGATTTCGCCTCACGCAATGGCCACACTGCGGTCGTGCAATTGCTATCGAAATAGTCGTAGAAATTGGCCAGAAACAACGGGACGCTGCCGACTGATATAATCCGTGCAACGGTTGACTCGATTAGCGATGTGCAGCAATCTGCCGGTTACCGTGAAAGACCAGAATCAGCAGTGCGGCGAGTGTACAACCGACAAAGTTTGCGACCAGATCCCAACCTGTGTTTTCGTAGCCACCAACATTTGTATTGGGCAAAGTGATCGTGGCGACGAACTCAACTATTTCATTGGCCGCCCCAAACCCCATTCCACTGGCAATACAAAGGATCAACAGCCCAATCGTCGGATCAGCGTTGACGCCACGACTTTTGAAGGATTTTTGAATCATCTGCCAGCTGATCCAAGTGATGAGTCCGAACCCAAATGCATGAATCAGCTGGTCGTATTTCAAAATTCCCGGGACAAGCCACAGGTTATAAAGAACAAATGCATCCCCTTGGATTGGCCATGATTGTGGGACGGGCATCAGTCCTCCGGCCATATGAGCCAATCCCCAAATCGACAGTCCCCACAAGGCACCGATGTGAAGGCCGGTTTTAAGGTGCACGCATACAGCTGTGGCAATCAGGACACTCATGACCACCAGATAGAAGGCAAACTCCGGATTCTCCAGCCAGACAGCTGCAATCAACGAGACGACCATGTACGCGAGAGTAAAGCTGGCCACGGCTATTTCGCCGGCTGACAATCGGCAATTAACTTTCCGATCTGACATTTTGTGGGCTGCGGTTCAATAATGGCGAGGGAATTTTCCGAGTACGTCCTGTCAGCAATGATATTACGCAATGACAGGTTGTCTTTGGGCAGGAACCAACGGATCGCCGATTCGTTGACACGCCATGCATACTCCGAGCCGGAATTCGGACAATTGCCTGACGGATCGTGGCCGGTCGTTGAAAGACAGGGTATCATGTCGGGGTCATGAAACGAACCACTCTTTTCAAAAACGCGTTTACGCTCGTTGAACTGCTGGTAGTCATTGCGATCATCGGCATCCTCGCCGCCTTCCTGTTACCCGCCGTTCAGCAGGTGCGCGAATCGGCGAGACGCATTACCTGCTCAAATCACCTCAAGCAGGTCGGTCTTGCAATTCACAATTACGAATCGGCGGTCCGCTATCTGCCAGCCAGTCGACTGAACAAGTCTGGCGGAGTCGCGTGGACCGTTCAGATACTTCCCTACATTGAAAACCAGAATTTCTACGCTGGCTGGGATCTCAACCGCTGGTACTACGATCAGGGCGAAACGGTCGAAGAAGGTGACCGACTTCGCAAGACGCCAGTCACCATCTTTTTTTGTCCGAGTCGCCGGACGGCAAACACAGCACCCGGGTTCAGCATCACGGGAGACAGGCCCGATGTGCAATTTCCAGGCTCCCGCAAACATTATGAAGGGGCGCTCGGTGACTACGCCTGTTGCGTCGGCACCAACGTCGCAGAA
Organism: Mariniblastus sp.; assembly: GCA_041751295.1. Classification (GTDB taxonomy): domain Bacteria; phylum Planctomycetota; class Planctomycetia; order Pirellulales; family Pirellulaceae; genus Mariniblastus. Next base: position 1,563 of record JBGSXT010000570.1, on the reverse strand, counting down.
GACTTTTCCGGGGATGGCGGTAACGGTGCCGTGATTATCGCCGATTGGCAATACAAACTGCCTTTAACGCCACCGCAAATTATCGACCTTTGGCAGTCACAGACACGTTTCCGCAACATCACGGACGGTTTATCACACACGATCTTGATCGGCGAGAAGCACGTCCTGCCTGGAACTTTTGGCACCAACACGCCAGCCAACGTTCAGGCTCAAACTGGCGATGGTTCCATTTACAACGGCGACCATCCCTGGGTGATCTCCCGTGCTGCCGGACCATTGTTCCCGCTGGCCGATAAAGACTCCGAATTCAATTCCCAGTTCGGTAGCTGGCACACCGGCGTATGCCAGTTCGCAATGGGAGAAGGATCGGTTCAGCCACTCTCCAACGATGTCGATCCGCTGACTTTGGGACAACTGGCTCAGCGAGACGACGGGACGATCGTCGGATCCGTCAGCCAGTAAAAGGCCCAGTGCGTCACTGATTGCAGCTGCTTATTCGAGGCATTCAATGTATCCAGGCGATCTCGTTGTGCATTTCTGACCGACTGGCTAAGGACCCGATTCCCGGCAAAGTTTGGATGCCCCCACGGTTGCCCCGGCGACAGACTTTTTGTGCGAAAACGTGTCAAAATCCGGCAGGATAGGCAAGGATTTGCGACGGCTGACAGTAAAAGCGGGAAACGAAAAAACCCCAGAAAACGTGGGGTTTCATGGGGTTTTCAGTAACGAGGCCGACGGAACTCGAACCCGCAACCACCGGATCGACAGTCCGGCAAAGCAAAAAGGGTTACACAATTGGCATGGGAATCGTGACAATCAGGTGGACGCTATTTCACCCGAAGCCGCAAAGTGAACGGCTGTATCGCCCGTCAGTATGTAAGTATTGGGCCGCTGGCTGAATTGGCTTATCGGCCGGATATTGCCGAACGAGCTGAACGGGAGGTGCAATGCCAGGCGTTCAAGACCAAAAAAAATCAGGATGTTGAACTTGATTTACTTTCGTCCGCAGCGATAACCCCCGCTGAGGTGTTGCCGTTGCAGGAGGCCAAGGGGAGCCTAAACAGCGACAGCGATCGCAGATCAATCGCGAATACCCGTTCGAGATTGTTGGCTTGTTGCATTTCGGTAACCGAATGCATCGTGTCGTTGGCGATTCCTATTCCCTGTTTTTTCAGGCGTCATCTATTGGCCATGGCCCCACTCCAGCATTGAAAAAAGTTGGCACCGAACTAACGACGTTTCAGAATATCAAATCCCCGTCCATAAATAGTGAGGCAAATCCACCAGGCCGGGGGAAGGCAACATGGCACACAACAGATCCCACCAGCCAGGCCGAGCCTGAATTTCAGTTCAATCTTTCAACCCTGCAGGTGGCCCCAGGAAAAGTCCTCTCGCTCGCCCGTCAGACAGGGATTCGCATGCGGTAGAACGACCGCCACATGAAGAACAGTGCAACCGATCCAGTTGCAACTGCGATCACCAGGTTGAGCGGCACCAGAAAGTCGGCCTCAAATTTTGTCGCAAAATCCATCTTGGCCAGTTCCACCGCCAGTTCCACCGCGA
>JBGSXT010000569.1:0-3229 GCA_041751295.1 Mariniblastus sp. | reverse complement strand
GCGCGCCCGATGTTTTCGGTTGATGGGTCAACACGAACGGGCAGCAGAACTTTTTCGAAAACTTCCCAGTTCCGAACTGACGGTTGATCTGCAGTCGGCGATTTTGACGGAACGGATACTGGGCCAGATCGCTGGTGGTCGCGACGACGGAAAAGTGCTGTTGGATGCCGTCAGGAAGTTCGGCAATCCGCCGCCCGAACTGCAACTGGCACACCTTCAATTGCTGATGGCGATGGCAGCCGGTTCGCCGGAGGTCGAAAAAACTGAGTGGTATCAGCAAGCCACTCAACTGGTTCGCGACATCGAGTTGCAGCAAGGGCCCTACTGGGGTCGTCGAGCGGAAATTCTACTGGTGGGTGCAATCGATCCCGATTCCAGTGAAACCGCAAACACCACAAGTGATTTTGAAATCCTCGTACGGCAGGGCGAATCGGCATTTCGCAAACGCGACTTCGACGATGCGATCCGGGCGTTTACAAAAGCAGCCGATATCGCAGGCCTTTCCAACAATTCTGAACAGGCATTGACGATGACCGTTCGGATGGCGCAGAGTCTGGAACAGCAAAAACAGCACACCTTGGCCGCCGGGAAACTGTTTGAAGTGGCCCAGCGGTTTCCCCAATCGGCTAACTCGCCCGCCATTCATTTGCGCGGCTGTTGGAATTTGGCACAGAGTGCCGGCAGCGATCCGGAGCTACGCAGATCGTTTGTTGAACATTTGCAACAGCAAATTGCACTGTGGCCGAATTCGGCCAGTACCGACCAGGCCCGACTCTGGTTGGGGAACAGTCTGCAGACCGAATCCGATTGGGAGTCGGCGTTCAATGCGTGGCTCGGAATACCCAATTCCAGTCCGATCCTGAGCGAGGCCCTTGGCTATCTCGGTCCCGTTGCAAAGCGTTGGATTGAAACCAAAGCCAGCGACAACGAACGGGAAGAAGTCGCCCGGAAGATTTCTTTAGCCATTGCCGACAAACTTTCGATTGGCGATTCGAAAACCAAAACCGAGTGGTTGGAACCGGAAAGACGGCTGTTGTTGCTGCTGATTGAAATCGGATTGCCCGTCGAGGCAATTCAGACGGATAACGCGTTGAATTGGATCGAATCTGCACTCGCCTCGAATCCTGGGGAAGATCACCATTGGCGACAACAGGCGATGGCTTGGCGGGTAGTGCTGCTGGCAAAACAGGATCGAGAATCGAGCGAATTGGCCGACGAACTGAAGCAGCTTCCCAACGACGCGGCGTTGATGCAAATCTGTCTCGACGGGATCAAGGCGAATCTGGCTGCCGATCAACTCGATGACAAGGCTGAAATCATTGGGCTGATATGTGACAAAGCGTTGGCCGGACTCAAACCTAGTGACCGGAACGAGGCGTGGCAAATGGAAAAAGCGATAGCCGAAATCCAATTAGGCGATATCCAAACAGGTGTGGCCAGGCTTGCGGAATTGGCCGCTGGAAATCCGGATTCGCTGACGATTCAACTGCAATACGCTCGCGGCCTGTCGCGCCTGGAAAATGACTTGCCAGCCGCGATCAGGCAATGGAGACGATTGTCGACAAAAGTAAAACCCGGTTCGGATCCATGGCTGGAGTGCAAATACAACATCGCCCTGTTGCTGAAACGGAATCAGCAGTCGGAGGAAGCGTTGCGAGTGCTCAAGTATTTGAAGCTGACCTCCGACCGGTCGATACACAGCCGTTGGAATACGAAGCTGGATGATTTATTGGGCCAACTGGAACGGGAACAACAGTAGTTTGCCTGGATTGGAATGTTGTAGACGAATCAAGTCAAACGAACGTCATCCACCCGCCTCCCTGAATCGCCTGGCGGAATCAAGCCATCGGAGCTGTCGTTTGCCGGCCCATGTTGGCATTCAAACTGGTAACAGCAGCAGCGAACCCAGGTGTGTTGTTGATTGCGGATTTCGGTTTGGAATTGATTGGCAACAGAAGTGTGAAACAGGTTCCTTTACCAACCGTGCTCTCAACACGAATTTTTCCGCCATGGGTTTCGATGATGTTGCGACAGGTCGACAACCCCAGTCCGGTTCCGCCTCGACCCGATTCGTCTGGTCCGTCTTTGGTGGAAAAATAGGGCTCGAAAATCTTTCGCAATTTTTCCTGCGGAATTCCGGTTCCAAAATCACGAACGCTCAACGCAACGGCATCTTCATTGGCCTGGTGTTTGAGGCTGATGATCAAACGGCCCCCTTCCCCCATCGCCTGGCGGGCGTTGATCAGCAAGTTCATCAACACCTGTTGCAACTGGTTTCCGATCGCGGGGACTTCTGGCACGTCGTCCAAATGCATTTCGACGGAGATCCGGTATCTGTTCATTTCCCGTTCGAGCAGGATCATCGTTTCGTCGATCAGCGATTTGAGATCAGTCGGCTCAAAGTTGTTGGTGCGATTGCGGGCCATCGCTAGCACGGAGTTTGTGATCTTGGCGGCACGTTGCGAGGCCATCAGAATTTTGTCGAGAGCCTTGTCACGGGTGGCGTCGTCACGATGGCGGATGCCCATTTTGGCGTAATTCATAATCGTCATCAGCACATTGTTGAATTCGTGTGTGGTAGTGCCGACCAGTTCGCCAAGGGCAGTCGAACGCTGCATTTGGTCGATACGCTGTCGCAGCGACTGAATTTCAAGCTGCAGTCTGTCAATTTCCGCTTGCTGACCAGCTATCACAGGAATCCTTTCGAATTTCTTCAACCCGGCGATTCGGATTGAAAACAATGAAAATGGGAAACTGAATCACTACGCGTGAATGGTCCATCACCAAAGATCATCGCCGCGAAAAGAATCTGTTCACCGGGACGATGCGCGCTATTCAAGCTATCGGCGACCTGGCTTGTGGCAATGAAACGTGTTCTCTATGCTCGCGCTTGGCTTCGTTGACGGAATCGCCAGCCCTTTCCGGGCATTTTAACTTACTGATCCACTTTAGTTTCTGCTGGCAGGGATGAACGGAATGCGAGAAACAGCAACGATCAGACAATTGGATGCGTTTATCGAGCTTGCCCGAGTCCAGGGCTTTGAAATTCGCTACGAACTGCTGGGTGGGTCTGGCGGCGGGATTTGCAGGATCAAAGGCAAGCCCTGTCTGTTTCTGGACGTATCGTGCGGACCGGCCGAGCAACTGGAAATGATCGAGAATTGTTTGCAGATCAAACATCCGTAGACGGATCAAACGTCCAAAACCATTGAATTACAGCCTTCTAAGA
>JBGSXT010000568.1:0-1992 GCA_041751295.1 Mariniblastus sp. | reverse complement strand
TTGCGACTTGGAAAACCAGGACGGGCCGGCCGACCAAAGTAGTAACCGTAGCGGACATCGATCGGAATTATGACGGGGACGATATTCAACAGAAAATCCGGGCCTGCTGTTTGAGCCATATTGAGTTGCAGCAAACGCGTTGGGTTGGCTTGGGAGGCGATTCGCGAGGCAAGACAGGAGGTCATGTTCCCGATCGGGATACGGATCACGCCGACTTCTATCGCTACAAAAATCTGCCAACTGACGCGTACTTTCTGAGCGATGGCAACTGGGACGCCAACGACGACGGTATTTATGGACGGTTCGCCGATGATTTGGAGGCGGTTAATTACACGAACCCGAAGGCTTCCCTCGGTCGCGTTCCTGTCAGAACAGTTGAGGATGTAAAAAACTACACTCGAAAAGTCATCGAATACGAATCCGAATATCCGGAAGGCGATTTCGCCGACCGAATGATTTATACCTGCGCCGTTGAGCACGCCAATCCAAAATTGGACACCAGTTGTGAAAAGGTTGGTGCGGAATGGCCGTCGGGCGAGGTCCAACAATTTTTTGTCGGCAACACGCCCTGGGATGGAGATCGCGATGGCGATCATGACCTGAACGCCGAAAATTGGGCCTCGATGATCAATAGTCGTCAAGCGGCGAAGATTCATATGCACGGCCACGGTCTGATTCGTGAATGGGTTTTGGAGAACGATTCCATGGTGACGGGGGAAACGGTCGAGAAGTTGACCAACAAAGCAGCCTACCCGCTGATCACAACCGTTTCCTGTTTTACCGGTCATTTCGATGCGTTTCGCGATCCCTGCATCACCGAATCGATGTTACGGAAAGAATCTGGCGGGGCGATTGCAATTATTGCTCCTTCGCGCGAGGGAATCCCGGTGTTTCACCAACCTTCCGATTTTCAGTTGATGCTGACGGAGGGCAAGATGGACGGAACGACGGAAATGTTGACGCGGTTCTGGCAACACGCGCTGTCAGACAAGCCTGTTATCGGAGACGCCTTACGGGCGGCGAAACAGGACCTGACGAGTGCTGGGAAACAGACGGACGGTTATCATTTTGTGCTCTGCGAGTTAAACCTGCTCGGGGATCCGACACTCGACGCGCGAGCAAAACCGGTGACGTCAATCAAAGCATCTTTGCAGACGGTTAAACAATCCGATGCAACCGAAATCACGCTCAGCGCCGATGCGGGCTGCGAATTCTGTATTTGGGATGGAGCCAATACGTTTGAAATACTCCAATCGGATGCGAATGGTAAAGCGGTCTTTCGGTCGTTAGAGGGCCTCAGGGGAACCGTCTATGTTGCCGCTTTTGCGCCCAGCAGGAACATCTGGACGGGCGAAGTGAATATAGAGTGACTAACCGCCCTGTACCTGATCGTGGAAAGGATCCGATGCGAAATCGTTTAAAATTCGGCAACTTAGTAATTGCCGTCTTCATTTCACTTTCGCCAGCGATATGGCTGTCCGATAATGCCCACGCAGACGTTCGTGTTGCCAGCATGTTTGGCGACAACATGGTTCTGCAACGACAGGTTGAGGTTCCGATTTGGGGCTGGGCGGAACCGGGTGAGCAGGTGCAAGTGACCGCCCGCGACCAACAAATGGTCGCGACTGCGGATGCATCTGGAAAATGGCAGGTTCGATTGCAGCCAATGGACGTGGGCGAACCATTCGAGCTGTCAATCGTTGGGCCTGCCAATGAAGTAAAATTTCAGAACGTTGTGATGGGCGAGGTCTGGATTTGCAGTGGGCAATCAAATATGGAATGGCCAGTCATCGCGTCGGCAAACGCCCAACAGGAAATCGAATCCGCCGACTTTCCGTTGGTTCGACACGTCAAAATGGCACACGAAACTTCGGTTCAACCAAAAATGGATGGCCAGAATTCCGGTTGGCAAGTCTGCTCACCAGAAACGGCTGGAAATTTTACAGCGGTTGGATACTATTTTGCCCGCAAACTGAACGGGGAATTGAAGGT
>JBGSXT010000567.1:0-3079 GCA_041751295.1 Mariniblastus sp. | reverse complement strand
GTTCGCGATCATGCAAACCGTTCGCCGGAATTACTCGCTGACCAGTCAACAGACCTTCTGAATACAGACCAGTCCTCAAAACCGGATCGACTCAGTTACCGGAACTTCGTCAACGAATCACCGCCAAAGCCTGATCCAGATCGTCGATAAGGTCCTGAGTTTCTTCGATCCCAAGTGCCAGCCGAATCATGTTGTCACTGATTCCAAATCGTTGCCGATCGGCCGGCGAGTATTTGAAGTAACTCATTACCAGTGGCTGTTCAATCAACGTTTCGACCCCGCCGAGACTGGGCGCGATGCGGGCGATGCGGGTTGAATCGACAACGGCTGCAACTTGCCGCCAATCGTCCGAATCGACTTCGAAAGTCACCAGGCCACCAAAACCGGACATCGTTTCCCGGGCAAGCTGGTAATCGGGGTGCGATTTCAGGCCGGGATACAATACCCGCCTGACCGCCGGATGCGATTCCAGAAACTCGGCCACCTGTTGGCCGTTTTCATTATGCCGCTGCATCCGCAAGGCAAACGTCTTCAACCCGCGTTCCAGCAGGTAGATGTTGTGCGGCGAATTGACGCTGCCGAAAATGCCCCGCAACCGTCGCACATCAGCCAGTTTTTCACGAGTGCCGACAATGACTCCGGCCAGCAAATCGTTGTGGCCCCCCTGATACTTGGTCGCTGAATGCAGGACATAATCAACGCCGAATTCGATCGGGCGCACATTGAACGGTGTCGCTAACGTCGCATCGATCAACGTGTCGATGTTGTAACGCCGGCCAATTTCGGCAAATCGCTGCAGATCAACAATGCTCAAGTGCGGATTGGTGGGCGATTCACTGATCAATAACCGGGTGTTGGCATTGATCGCCTGTTCCATCGCGAGATAGTCGCCAGTCTTCACGATTCGGGTAACGACACCGAAACGAGAAAGATCTTTAGTGCAGAACTCCCGGCTGCGGTGGTAACATTCATCGAACAGGATAACTTCATCGCCGGCACTCAATTTGGCTGTCAGCAGGCCCACCAGAGCCGCCATTCCGCTGGAGTACAGAACCGCGTGCTCGGCAGAGTCGAGAGCGGCCAGTTTGGCCTCAACGACCTGTTCCGCTGGGCTGCCGTACCGTCCGTATTCGCCGCGAGGCTGGTCCTGTTCAATAAAATCGATGATCGCCTGCGTGTTTTCGAACGTGTAAGTCGAAGCGCAAACGATCGGATCGGTGAGCGAATGAACCGGCTTTTGCCGCCCTTCACCCGCATGCACTGCCAAGGTCGACATGCCAATTGGCCGGGTTCGTCGATTCTGTTGCGCTTGTTTACGATCGCGAATTTGAGATTCTGTCAAAATCATTTCTGGCTCCTGTCCAATCTGATTGGTTATCAACGATCGGGATCAGGGCCGCCCAACGGACTGCAAAAGGCGCAATTAATGTCGGGGACAGCGTGAAAAAGAAGCGTGCAATCTGTCGCAAATCAGACTTGATACGGCAGAACGACAAACACAGCCGGAAAAGCAAATTGAATAAATTGGCTGTGTTATTAAGCATGGCTCTTTAGCAGATAAAGGCTGCAAGCGGCACAAATCCCTATGAGCTGTCAGTATTTCCTGAAGATCGTCGTGAAGCAAGTCCAAATTCGAAAAATTATTGATTCTGCGACGGTTTCCTGGCGACCCAGTTCTCCACGTTGGCAATCGAAATCTTTTTGCGGTTAGGGACCACTTTCACCTGTTTAGTTGACGGCGAGGTCCATGTTTTCGTGAATTCTGTCGAATCCATCCATTCAAATGACAAGTGATTACACACTTGTCCCGTCCTCAATGTATATTTTGTTAACGGGCCCGGTCCGATCCAAACCGCTTTTCGGACGCAACAGATAGTTCCTTAATCAGCTTCAACCTTATGCGAACTCCGATATTCCTGGTTGCGTTCTACGTGCTGATACCCGTGTGCGGACAACCGATCGCGGCTCAATTGCAATCCGCGACGGCGACGATTGATTTCGACAACCAGACTTTTTCCGGTCAGCCATTGGGTTGGGACGGGAAGCGGATCGCGTTGTTGGCCCGGGATGGTCGACTCAACTTTGTGCCCGCCAATTCCGAGCGAGATTTGAAGATTATTTCGGACCGGTTTGAACCCTTTTCAGCCGAACAATTGCGAACGGTGCTGCTGGAACAGTATCGAGCTCGATACGATGTTTCGATCACGGATAACTTTGTGATTATCCATCCCTGGGGAGACCCGCAGGTTTGGGCTCAGCCATTTGAGGATTTCCATCAACGTTTTGTGTCGTTGCTGGAATCGAAGGGTATGGAATTGCAAACGCCGCAAGTGCCGATGATTGGCCTCGTACTTCGATCGCGAAATGACTTCAATCGCTCGTTGATCAATGAAGTCGAAATTCACGATGCACGGATTGCAGGCTTTTATTCGCAAGTCAGCAATCGCATCACCACTTATGATCCAAAGGGCCATCTGCGGAACGAGGACGACAAATGGATGTATTCCGCCTGGCCGATCATTCACGAAGCCGCACACCAATCGGCATTCAATACAGGCGTTCACAATCGGTTCGCGCCGCCGCCACTATGGTTGAGTGAAGGGTTGGCTACGATGTTTGAAGCTGCCAGCTTCACGGGTTCTGCTGATATTGCGGCGCCAGCACTGCGAGTCAATGCGGTTCGATTGCAGCAGCTGCGCAAATACCTGAATACCGCCAGTCTGAACTCAGGCCTCATCAATCTGATCGCCAACGACCGGCTGTTTCAATCCCATCCGGAATTGGCGTATTCTTTGTCGTGGGGAATGAGTTTTTTTATGGCCGAGACGAGGCCCAAAGCGTATTTCAAATTCCTGGCTGAAGACGGAAAACGCCCGAATTTCTCGCCGTATACCCAGGAGGCCCGGTTGCAGGACTTTGCCCGCGCGTTTGGCAAAGTCTTTGGTGAATTCGAGCGGCAATTGACCGCCTACTTTCTGGAACAAAAATAGGTAGCTGTTCCAATGACGTACGTTCCGCTTGCCGAGCGGAACCTGGAATCCAGCGGAATATTACTTTCGGTCTTCTTTCGTGGCATGGG
>JBGSXT010000566.1:0-4092 GCA_041751295.1 Mariniblastus sp. | reverse complement strand
GTTCATCGAGCGAATCATCATTGACGCCTCTAATGTGGGATTGAACAACCGGTGCCGGCCGAATAACTATTCTAAAGCAGGGTTTCGCGCGGTGCGAGTGTTTCGGAAACAATAATCAAACAGAAAAGGACCGCCGAAGCGACCTGCCTTTACTCGACCGATTTGAAAATTGATCATGTGAGTCCGAGAATCTTGGGTTCGCCAATGAGGTCGAAGCGGCGTTTGCAGAGACGCCGGGCGATCCGCAAAAAGTAGCGGGACTTTGCCGCATCGGTTTACTATTCCGAATTTAGCATTGGGCAGTGTTCTGATTTCCAGACTCAGGCAAATGCCCGGTGGACACATTGTTTGACTGCTTCCCAATCGCGAGCCGAAAGTCTGCCGATGACCCGTATGTCGGAGAGAACTGCCATGCCGAAATAACAGCGGAAGGCTGAAGCGGAATACAATCCGGCTTCAGTCCAGTCCCGCAGGAGATAATCCGTGGTTGCCGTAGCGGACTCGATGTTTGACGTCAGAATCGCCAGTATTAAATCCGGGCGTTGTCTGTGGTATTCGTCGCTTGATATAACGACTGTGGGGCGGCGTTTAACGCCAGTCGCGCCGTTGAAATCCACCGTGACAACATCACCGGGGCTGATCAATCGTCCATCTCTCCGGATTCCGGAACGGCCGCCTGCCACACGGCCTGAGAAAAATCGCGAAGGTCTTCGTCGCTCCACGAACCGCAATAGTCCACAACCGACTCGTCAGGAATATCGTTCAGTATCATCCGGGCCAATTGTAATCGGTCGACCATCGCCAATGGCTTGATCGTTTGATGGTAAAGTTGGTCCAGACTCACAGGGACGATTCTCCGCTCAATTCAAAAACGACTCGTTTGTTATTCTACCCGTTCCGATCGCAGATGTCATCATCGAAAATCGCTGGGGAAAAAAGGGGGAAGGAAAAGGGAGCGGGTCTTGTTGGCCGTGCGGAACTTGGCAGGCTATGATCACTGTGGGGCTGGACCCAGGGGTCAGAACCGCAACCGAATCTTCGTTTGCAGTGGCCGATCCCTCGCGCATCGAGTTGTGGGGCCCGAAGTCGCAAATCCAACTCTTTGAGAACTTAGCGCCAAAGGTCAACCCGATGATTGGGGCATTCCAACATGATTTCGATTCCAAAAATCCGGTCGATGATTGATTGGGATGGCAAAGGCAGTAAAATCCACGATGCCGAGCGATGCCTGATTAACCCTCCGCCAATCCGGGAATGACCATGACACGAAAACTGAACCGACGCAAATTCATTTCATCAATGTCCGCCGCTGCGGTCACCGCCGCCACCGTCACTTCACTGGGGCGGCGACTGGAAGCCGAAAACGTGGCCGCAGCTGGTGCAGTTGTGGCAACCGGGCGCAAAGTGAATCACTCCGTTTGCAAGTGGTGTTACGGCCAGATTCCGCTGGAGGATTTGTGTATCGCCGGCAGGGAATTCGGCTTGCAATCGGTTGAAATCATCAGCCCCGCCGATGTGCCCATTTTGGCCAAACACTCAATGACCTGCGCGATGACAAGTAATGCCACGGTCCAGGCAGCCGATGGCAATCAGGTGGGTGGCATTGATCGCGGCTGGAATGAAACGAAATACCACGACGTTCTGGTCGAGGCCTATGAAAAACTGATCCAAGATGCTGCCAATGCGGGTCTGAAAAAAGTCATCTGTTTTTCCGGGAACCGCCGCGGGATGGATGATGAACTCGGTATGAAAAATTGCGCCGAGGGTGTCAGGCGATTGATGCCGCTCTGTGAAAAACTGGACGTGACGTTGAGCATGGAACTGTTGAACAGTAAGCAGGATCACAAAGACTATCAGTGTGATCGAACCCCTTGGGGTGTCGAACTTTGCAAATTGGTGGGCAGCGACAACTTCAAATTGTTATACGACATCTATCACATGCAAATCATGGAAGGGGATGTGATCGCCACGATCCGGCAGCATCATCCCTTCATCAGCCACTACCACACCGGCGGCGTTCCGGGCCGGGCGGAAATTGATGAGACCCAGGAGCTTTATTATCCCGCAATCATCAAAGCCATCATGGAAACGGGCTACAACGGATTCATCGGCCAGGAATTCATTCCGAGGCGTGAAGACAAGCTGGCGTCTTTGAAACAGGGCGTCACGATTTGCAATGTTTCGTAGCGCCCTGTTATAGCTTCCGAACCGGATATTATTGGTTGTCGATTGGTCGTTTAACGATTAGCCGAAGGCGTCATCCGATTGACCTTCGAATGGCGTCACCTGACGGCTCGCCGCTAAACGAAGAATGGTGTCACCTGCCGGCTCGCCGTTAAGCGAATTACCCAAACCCCATCGAAAAAACGAGCCAACATGCCATCAAAACACCGACTGCGATTGAAATGGCATTCAATATCAGGGCAGCCGTTCGCAAATTGCCGTTCGAACGGTAGCCGAGATACAAGCCGTACAAATTGAGTATCAGCCAAACCGGAAACAGACAGCCGCAACCAAAGTTCAGGAAAATGCCCATGATGCCGAACACCAGGCTGATGACTTCGCCCGATGATTGGCTGGCTGGGACTGGTGACTGAATTCGATAAGGGTCTGCCGGATCCTTCCAATCCTGCATCGGCGAATTGTATTTTGATGGGGTCGAATCGTTGGCCGAAGTCGACGTGCTGGCAACGGGAATTTGTGTCAGCCCTTGGCAGGTTGGGCAGCGCAATTGCTTACCAGCATGTTCTGCATCGACACGCAATACCGTTTGACACGACGGGCAAGTCAATTCGATTTTCATTCGTCAGCTTCCTTCTGATGAATTGATATCATTATCTGCTCTGAGTCCGGTCGACGAGATGTCCATTGAAAACTGCTCGCGATTGACAAATGTACACATCGCTTGCAGTTCTGCGCCCAATGAAATGTTCTGCCGATCGACAAATTTATTGGCGATCATTCTGCCGAATACGATAAATCGGCAGCGATTGGCGGCAATTATTTCGATCGCGGAATGCAGCTGTTGGGGGTCATCGTGATGGTATCTCAAGTCAGCGAATCGGACGATCGTGTCGGCTCCGACGATGAACATGGATCCGGGAAACAGGGCTGATTTTTGAACAAACGTTGCAGTCTTCGTGACGACGACGCCATGCGGGCGGAAGGCTTGCCGAAGTCGTGATTCGAGCTGACTGACGGCCAGTGGCTGTTTGTCAACGTTGTTGGTGCTGATTTCAAACCAGCATGGCCCGGTAAAATTGGCTTCGGCGATTCTGGCTATTTCCAAATGACCGGCGTGCAGCGGATTAAATGATCCCGGCAGGATCAACGAGCCGGCTTCAGGGAACGATACCTGCGGCCCGGACTGAGGTCGGGCGGCGATATAGTAACCGGGCGGATCGGACGTACGCGGTTCAGCCAGCCATTTCGCAACGTCTTCGACACGCTCGTCCAGTCCAAATTCCTCTCGATTTGCCAATTGCCTGATCCGATCATTCTCGCTAGACTATGGGACCTTTGAGGGTCGCCGACTTTCCACCTTCCCGGCTGGAAGGTGCAATTTTGGGAAAACTGAATTGGCGGCCATTTGTTCCAGTCTGCATTGTGTGGACGATTTTGTTAACCCTGATTTGATCATCGACTCAGCGCATTTCCTGCATCAAGGAATTGTTGCCGATACTTTCGGCAACTGTGGTCATGATCCGGAGGCCCAATGGCTAATTTAGTAGAGAATCTTGTCGAAGCCGGCGTCCATTTTGGACATCGTTCCAGTCGCTGGAACCCGAAAATGAAGCCGTACATTTACGGCAAACGGAATCAAATCCATGTGATTGATGTTCGGGAAACGGTGCGTGGCCTGCTGCGGGCCAAGAAATATGTTTCGCAGGTCGCTGCCGGGGGCAGCCTGATTCTGTTCGTCGGTACCAAGCGTCAAGCTGGTCCGGCAGTGCAACGCGAAGCCGAACGCTGCAAGATGCCGTTTGTCAGCGAACGCTGGCTCGGCGGAGCCCTGACGAATTTCCGAACCATACGCAGCCGAATGGGTCGTTTGGAAGAACTGGAAGCGATTCGAGGCGGAGAAGAACTGAA
>JBGSXT010000565.1:0-7479 GCA_041751295.1 Mariniblastus sp. | reverse complement strand
CCGGAATCATGCCGGTTACCAATCTGAAACAGATCGAAAGGATTGCCAACCTGTGCGGGGCTTCGCTGCCCGCTGCATTCCTGAATCGATTGGCCGAAAAAGATGATCCGGATTGGCAATTTCAGGTCGGTGTGGAGCAAGCGATCCGACAAATTGCTAATTTAATTGATGAAGAAGTCCAAGGGCTGCACTTTTATGTTCTCAACCGGTCGGATGCGATATCCGCCATCCTGCAGGCCGTTGAAATCACGTCGCGGATACCCGTTTGATCCAATTTTTGAAATTCATTTTTCGAGCAGAGTAATCATGCAATTCAAATACCGGTCCGTTTTTCTAACGATCAACTTTTTGGCAATCATAGGTACGATCGGATTGGCTCAGAGCCAGAATCCTGCCGATCCGAATGACGGATCGTTTTCGAATCAGGAACTGAATCCGGCTGTTGGCGCCGCGTTGCCGGCCGATGCCAAAAAGACGCTTGTCGATCAACTGGTCATGGAACTTGATCAGTTGATCCCCGGAGAATACACCGAGGATTCCGCGCGGCGTGTCCAGTTGATCGAGATCGCAAATCTGTTTGCCGAAGGCAATGAGCCAGGGCTGCGTGACAAGCTCACCGAATTGTCGGCAGCCGATCCCAACGTACCACCGCAGGATCTATTGCTGGCGGGAATGGCTTTTGAATCCAACAATTCGTTGCAGGGAAAACTATTGCTGGAGCGTGCTGGTACGCTCGATCGCCAGCATCCGGGTATCCCGTTGGCGTTTGGCCAATTGGCCATTTCACAGGGTCGCATGTTTGACGCGCAAACTTTGATCGAAAAAGCCCAATCGCTGCTGCAGGCGTCTGAGCTGGGCGCGGAGGCCAAACGATTCTATGAATTGGCCGCCCTCAATTCGTTGACGATCGTGGAAATTCGCCGGAACGAACTGAAGCGGGCGCGGGAGGTTGCGAAGCAATGGGAACAACTGGCACCCGACGACGACCAGATGTTATTGACGACTGCCGAGATCGAATTCCTGCTGGAAAAGGTCGACGCCGCGCAATCCCTGCTCGAGCGACGCAGCGAAAAACAGCTGGCGGAAATTCCGACCGAGATTGTATTGGCCAAGTGGTTTCGAAACAAAAATGACATGGAAAATTATGCGAAATGGGTTCAAGCTGCCTGGTCGAAGGATCCGGCCAACCCGCTGACGCAGCTGGAATATGCTGCCTGGCAATTGCGGCTGGACGAATTTGATACTGCGGCTGCGGCGATCGAAAGTTACGAAGCGAAAAACGGCGAATCGCTGGAATCCCAAGGCCTGAAAGGGCGGATTGCGTTTTCGCAGGAAGACTATGCAGCCGCTGAATCCTGGTTTGCAGCGCTTTATCGGCAGCAACCCAACAATTTCGAGTTTTCGTATTTGTATGTGCTGTCACTGCTGGAAAGCAATGATCCGCAAAAGCTGCAACAGGCGGTGACCATCGCACAGCGCAATTACCAGGTCCTGCCTAACAATCAATTGGCCGCTGCATCGATGGGATGGGCGCTGTTAAAAATCGGCAAACTGGATCTCGGTCAGCAGCTGTTGACCCAAGCGTCAAAAGCCGGTGACATGTTGCCGGATACGGCCTATTTTCTGGCCGCCATGATGATCGATCAAAACCGGAACCTGCAGGCCAAAGTCCTGCTTGATCCGTTTCTGAATTCGAAACAGATTTTCCTGTACCGATCGGTAGCCAATCGACTGCTCAAGGAAATCGACAGCGGCGAGGACCTGCCCGATCCTGACCAACAATGAACATTTCCTGCAGCCGTTGCCTGAAGCCATTTTCAATCACGGCGGATCAATTGGGTACGCGGGGGAAGTGCCCCCACTGCCGGGCCACGATCATCCTGCCAAAATCGGCAAGGAGCGGTCTGTATTTTGATGCCAGCGGATTGGAACCGCCAAATTACTGGTCTCAGAGTGTGCTGTGCGCGATGGTGGCGTTTTTTTTGCACGCGGCAGCTCTGGTCGTGATTGCCATGATTCCGTGGGGCGAATTCGCTAACAACCTGCCAGGGGATGGAACACTGATCATGATCGGTAAACTGCCGCGCAGTGTGGCCCTGGATCGAACTCAGGAGGAAATCGACATCGACGGCATTCCCACTCCCGACCATGACCGAGCCGCCGACAGCCTCGATTCCCAGATGTTTTCGCCGAAACTGACTGGCGAACTTTCCGATCAGTCGCTGCAGGAATTTGCCTTTGCTCCTGATGGAGGCGGCAGCAGGCAATTTGATTTTTACTCACTTCACCCGGCGACGACGTTGGCCGGAGGGACGGACGATTTTTCCGGCTTGATCTCCCGGCTGAGGAAGGACGGACTCGACATTGTCATCACGTTCGACAGCTCGGGCAGCATGCAAGGGGAGATCGATCAAGTCAAAAGCCAGATCAATCGTATCGGCAGCGTGTTGTTCGGACTGATCGAAAAAACGCAGATCGGTGTTTGCACCTATCGCGACCATGGCGACGAATACGTCGTGAATGGGCTGCCTCTGACCGACAATCTGACGGAAGTCGTGTTGTATCTGGAAAAAATCTCGGCGGGAGGTGGCGGCGACGAACCGGAAGCGGTCGAAGAAGGAATCCGCTGGTCGACCGATCAGAAATTTCGCCGATCGGCTCGCAAGGTCATTCTGTTATTCGGTGATGCACCGCCGCGCCCGGACCAATCAGTCAGTTGCCAGAAGATGGCCTCTGATTTCCGCAAACGGGGGGGCGTCATCAGCACCGTCACCTGCCGCAACACCCGTCGCATGGATGAATTCGTTGCGATCGCCGATCTGGGAGGTGGAGAGGCTTTTCTGACAACCAATGAACGGGAGATTGTTACGCAGTTGATGGTCTTGGTATTCGGCAGCCAACATCGGCAGAAAGTCATTCAGGCATTCGATCTGCTCAATGGCGATGAGTAGTGGTTGGCCAGTGGAGTCGAAAAATTCTGGATTCCCGATATATTACTTCATTCAGAATCTACCTTTTATCGCTGTAGTTGAACTCGTTCAGAAATTGATGTCGACTTACCAACTGACCCATTTGAAGCAGCTTGAAGCTGAATCGATCCATATCATTCGCGAAGTTGCTGCGGAATTCAGTAATCCTGTAATGCTATATTCGATCGGCAAGGATTCGTCTGTCATGGTCCATCTGGCGATGAAGGCGTTTTATCCGGCTAAACCGCCATTCCCATTGCTGCATATCGATACGACCTGGAAGTTTCGTGAGATGTACCGATTTCGTGAAGAATATGCGAAACAGGAATTGGGGCTGGAGGTTTTGACCGACATCAACCAGGAAGGTCTGAAATTGAATCTGGACCCGTTGGTTTCCAGCGGCAAGCATACCACGGTGATGAAAACCGAGGGACTGAAACAGGCACTCGACAAGTACAAATTTGATGCTGCGTTTGGTGGTGCAAGGCGCGATGAGGAAAAATCACGGGCCAAGGAACGGGTCTATTCCTTTCGCGACAGCCACCATCGCTGGGACCCGAAGAACCAGCGACCGGAATTGTGGAATCTGTACAACGCCCGTGTCAACAAAGGGGAGAGCATTCGGGTATTCCCCATCTCTAATTGGACGGAACTGGATGTGTGGCAATATATTCATCTGGAAAAAATTCCGATTGTTCCCCTGTATTTTGCCGCCAAACGGCCAGTGGTCGAACGGGACGGGATCATGATCATGGTCGATGATGATCGCCTGAAACTGCGGCCCGGTGAGCAGCCGGTAGAGGAAGTTATCCGATTTCGAACGCTGGGCTGTTATCCACTAACGGGTGCTGTCCGATCCGATGCAACCACGTTACCCCAGATCATCCAGGAAATGCTGCTGGCCACCACTTCCGAACGGCAAGGCCGGGTGATCGATAATGACGACGAAGGTAACATGGAAGAGAAAAAACGCGAAGGCTATTTCTGATCGAAGCATGGTGCTTTGGTATTTGAGATTTGAGATTTCTGCATTCCACATTCGGCATTCCACATTAATTAATCCCCTTCCGCATTAACCACATGTCTCACCAATCTGAACTGATCGCCACGGACATCGACGCCTATCTGGCACAGCACGAACGTAAAGAGCTGTTGAGGTTCATCACCTGTGGCAGCGTTGATGATGGCAAAAGCACGCTGATCGGCCGACTGCTGTACGATTCGAAGATGATCTATGAAGACACACTTGCCAAACTCGAAAAAGATTCGACAGCCCACGGAACGACGGGAGGTCGTTTTGACCCGGCGTTGCTGACGGATGGATTGAAAGCGGAACGGGAACAGGGAATCACGATTGATGTGGCCTATCGGTATTTCTCGACTGCCAGGCGGAAATTCATCATTGCCGATACGCCGGGTCACGTTCAATACACCCGCAATATGGCTACGGGGGCATCGACCGCCGATCTGGCGATCATCCTGGTCGACGCCCGTTATGGAGTTTTGGAACAGACCCGTCGCCACAGTTTTATTGCTTCGTTGCTGGGAATAAAACATATCCTGGTCGCCGTCAACAAGATGGACCTTGTCGATTTTGATCAGGATATTTACGAAACGATCAAGCGGGATTATCAGAATTTTGCCTCCCGACTGGATCCAACGGATTTGCATTTTATCCCGATCAGTGCCCTCGACGGCGACAATCTGGTCGATCGCAGTACCCGCTGCCCGTGGTACGAAGGTTCGACATTGATGAATTTTCTGGAGACGGTTTATATCGGCTCGGATCGCAATCTGGAGGATTTTCGTTTTCCGGTTCAGTATGTCATTCGTCCCAATCTGGATTATCGGGGATTTGCCGGCACGATTTCATCAGGAATTGTTCGCAAGGGTGACCGGATCATGGCGCTGCCATCGCGCCGGACCAGTACAGTTAAGTCGATCGTGACCATGGACGGTCTGCTGGACGAAGCACATGCGCCGCTGTCAGTGACATTGACCCTGGATGATGAAATTGATGTCTCACGTGGAGATATGATTGTCCGACCCGGAAATGTTCCGCAGCTGGAGCAGAAGTTTGATGCCATGATCGTCTGGATGTCGGACCAGGCACTGGTGCCCGGCAAACAGTATCTGTTCAAACAGACGACTAGAATGGTCAGTGGAACGATCAGCACATTGCGCTACCAGATCGATGTCAATTCGTTGCATCGCGTTCCGTCACCGACCCTGGAGTTGAATCAGATTGGCCGCTGTTACGTTGCGCTCAGTGAACCAATCGCTTTTGACCGTTACCGCCGAAACCGGAGCACGGGGGCGTTCATCATCGTCGACCGGATTACGAACACGACGGTCGGAGCCGGCATGATCCTGGATCGGCGAACGGAAGACGATCGAGGTGATCACTGGGAGGACGACCCGCAGGGTGAATCGCTGAAAGAGGAAATCAGCAACGTTTCCGCTGATGAACGTCGGGCCCGATTTGGCCAATCGTCGGTGACCCTGTTGCTGACGGGACTTCCCGGCTCCGGAAAGACGACAACAGCCTATGCTCTCGAACGCCGACTATTTGAAATAGGTCGCGCTGCCGCTGTCATCGACGGTCAAAACATGCGACTGGGGCTCAGTCGCGATCTGGGCTTCAGCGACGAAGACCGATCCGAAAATCTGCGCCGCGCGTCCGAGGCCGCCCGCTTGATCAACAATTCCGGCCTGATTTGCGTGCTGGCACTGATTGCACCCAGTGAAGAAGTCCGCCGCCGATCCGCACAGGTCATTGGCGACGAAAACTTCATCGTGGTGCATCTCGATGCGCCGGCAGACGTTTGTGCCCAACGGAATCAGGGAAATCGGTTGGAAGATGCCGAAGAAGCCATCCCCAATTTCCAGCAACCGGAAAATCCGAATCTGGTACTGAACACCAACGCCTTGAATCCCGCTCAATGTGTTGACAGGATCATCGAATTGCTGAAATCCAAACAATTGATTGATTAGTAAGTCCACCAGCCTTGCTCTCGATATTGAAAACGTATCGATTTTATGTCCAAGTTGTTTGTTCCTGAATATCCGAATCTCAAGCCGACGTTTTGGGCGCGGAATTGCCATATCCAGACGTTGGCCGCATTCGTGTTGGGAAAGCGGCAGTCGGTGCGGATTCCAAGCAAACGGATCGTTCCTTTGGCCGACCGCGATCGACTGGTGATTCATGACGATGCCGCCAGGAACTGGATTACCGGTGATCGAATCGCCATCCTGGTTCACGGATTGTGCGGCTGCCACCATTCGTCCTATGTTCGCCGGTCGGCGATTCGGTTGAGGCAGCATGGAATTCGAACCATCCGGGTTGATATGCGCGGGTTTGGCGACAGCGCGTTGATCTCAACCGGACATTTGCATGCCGGTTGCAGCGATGATCTAAAGAATGTTGTTGACTACGTGCATCAAATCAGCCCGCTGTCAAAAATCAGTCTGGTCGGTTTTTCGCTGGGAGCCAATATTGTGCTGAGAACACTGGCCCAATGGTCGACAGGGCACCCGGAATGTGTAGATTCTGCCATCGCAATTTCGCCGCCGATCGATTTGGCACTGTGTTCGGCCAATTTGCGGGCATGCGGCAATCGGATCTACGAATATTATTTCGTGAAACGATTGAAGAACAGTCTGTCCTGGCGGCGGCAGCGGGTTGCGAATCTGATCGACAACGGATTGAATCCGCTGCCCGATCGACTGGTCCATTTTGATGATCAATTCACGGCGCCCGTCAACGGCTATTCCGGTGCGCGGGAATACTATTCAAGCTGCAGTCCCATCGATCAACTGAAGCAGATTCAGATTCCGACGATTGTGGTTGCGGCGCAGGACGATCCGGTGGTGCCCTTTGACATGTTTGATCAGTCACTTTTTTCCAGCCAAATCGAATTTGTCTCGACCAGAAATGGGGGCCATCTCGGCTTTCTGGGTAAACCACACCGCGACCCTGACCGGCACTGGCTGGATTGGCGTATCTGCCATTGGCTTTCAGGCATGGATGCCAATTGATCGGCCTGGAACCATTCATGAAGAATTCGCGATGGCAATTTTGGATCGATGTTGGTGGTACTTTCACGGACTGTCTGGCGACTGACCCCAACGGACGCGAGCAATTCGTCAAGGTCCTGAGCAGCGGCATCGTCAAAGGGAGCGCCACAGTGCTGCCGGTAGCCAACACCATCGCTGATCCTGAACTAAAAGGGGGCGGCGATGGCTTCTGGCAGGGAGCCACTATTCGATTCGTGGATAATGCCGGCGACATTCTGGTCGAATCGATTGTGGACAGGTCTGAAAACCAATCTGGTTTGATCGTCATTGGAGAGAGATTGCAAGTACCTGGTGGCTCGACCATCGAATACGAATTGGTCCCGAATCTTTTGGCTCCCGTGCTTGGAATGCACCTGCTCGCGGAAACCCCAATACGGGAGCGACTGCCGACCTGCGAAATTCAGCTTGGAACGACAAAAGGGACCAACGCACT
>JBGSXT010000564.1:0-10303 GCA_041751295.1 Mariniblastus sp. | reverse complement strand
CTGGCAATCGACATCCGGATGCCGTCAGTGATCTGGCGGGTGATCGACCGCGGATCGCCGGGACTCACTGACAGGAACAAGGGAACCGTTTTAGACATCACTGTACCTTTTGTGCCATGTGTTATGGTACAGTAGGATATTCGGTAAGTTTCAGCCTGTCAAGTTAAAAACTGGAAGAAAAAACTGGGAAAACACCGGTTTGTTGCAACTTGATGCGGAAGATGATGAGTAGCCGAAACCCTTGCGGCAGCTTTTTATTTGCCAAAAAATGGCAACTACCACTTGCAAACCTAGGACTTCATCGTCGATTGGGATCATCCGGCGGAGGAAGGTTGTCCACTTTCAAAAACGCGTGGACCGCCGCTCCGTGTCCAACCCATTTTTCGTCGGTATTGTGCTTGGAACGACTGCTTGGTCAGGCGGCGGCCAGCCAGCACCACACTACGTATACAGTATATCCGATCAGTACCGCCCGGGCGAGAAACGAGATGAGTGATATTCGAAGCCGCGATTTTGTGCGAGCCACCGGAAACGGCAAATCGCCCTGCCAAAATTGCCATCCATTTACACCGAAGTGAAAGGTCTTGCTGTCGGTTCGGATGGAAAGTACGTATCCCGGAAGTCGCAATATGGGCGTTCGAAACGACGCCAGAATGGCATCGCGAATATCATGGTAGTTGATTGACCAATCACCGCATTGGAGGTGATCTTCGTAGAGCTTGAGGAAAGCGCGCCGCGACATGATCCATTGGGGACCGGATTGCAGCTGGTCTCCATCAGCGATTACGGCTTTCGTCATGCAGGTGTGGAGTGGCTGTTCCATATTTATTCCGTACCGATGAACGACCAAACTTACGCGGCGGGCGCGTGGGACGTTGCTGCTAAAACCCGCGCTGTCGCCCAGTCCAGTGCAACGCGTCGTGCGTCGGGTTCCAGTGGATATTTCACTCGACGGTTTTTGTTGACAGCAAGAATCCCGTTACCGCAGAATAAATGGTAATCGTCGCAATGCCGACGAATAACACAATCGCTGCGGTTGGTGAGCCGACGCCGATGTCAGTGTAAATCATTCTGCAGCCGATGTGCCACAAGCAGGGCAGGACAATTCCCGAAAGCACAATTGCACACAATGTCGTGTGGCGACGCATGAATGTACAATCGCTCGCTTGAGCGATGTTAACGACGTTGAGCATCCCAAAAGCGGCGAGCATAATCATGATGGTCCAAGAAACGGCGACACCGTTCGCTGCGATGCCAAGACAAAGGAACGTCAAGGCAATTCCAGAATATGCCAAAACATTGGAACGGGATCTTGTGGGATTGACCATCGATGGGTCGTCCTTGGGGCAGACCCTGATTTCAGGTTTTTGGAATAGTGACTGCTCTATACCGCATTTCTTACAAGCCAACCATAACCTGACGCCTTAGCGAGGAAATTCACGCCAAACTTCACTAACGGTTCGGGTCAGTGAAGTTCATTGCTGTGCCGGTCCGAGCGCATAAACCCGATTGGCGCCTTGCACCCAGATTTTTCGTCCGTCGCTGTACAGATTGCCGACCGGCGCGCCGGTGCCAAGCTCGACCGCCACATCACCGAGCAATTCCGGCTTGCCGTTTTTGCCGGTCAGACTGTATTTGTGAATGCTGTCGGCAACGGGAACATAGATTCCGTCACTGGTCAGCATCCCCCGGCCGTAGCTGGTTTGGCCATCAAACATCCGGTTGCCGCCCCAAATCATCCGGCCTTCCTGTTGCAGGTCGAATGCGAGAATGGTTTCCCGTCCGGCTGCGTACAGCACGCCATCGTACTGTCCAAGCAGGTAGTCAACTTCCGCTTCAAGAGGTTTGATATCACTTCGCCAGATCAACTCTCCTGAATTCCGATCGTGGGCTTCGATGTGTTTTGCATCACTGGAAAAACAGATCATCTGGCGACCGAAGGCAACGATCGTGTCGGTCGACCAGGACGTGTAATTCATCTGTTGGACACCACGCCCGAACCGGCTGAACGTGGTTTTTGGTGTTCCGTCTCGCTGGTAACGTTTTGCAAAACGGATCAGACCGGTCACCGGGTCGATAATGAATACGACTCCCAAACCGCAACTGGCAAACAGATCACTGCCGTCCACCGACAGGTTGACTGGCGACCAAGGATTGGCTCCATTTTCCGTTTCGTCACACAGATACGACTTCCAGACGGTACGCCCGTCCTGTTTTGGATCCAGCGCAACAACGGAAATGGCACCACCATGATTGATCGGGACAATCGCCAGTCCGCCATAATGGATAGGTGCTGACATGAAACCGCCCGATTGAATCCAGGGGCTTTCGATTTCAGCATTCCCGTCAACGTCTTCTTCGCTGCGGATTGGCGGCAGAGTCCACAGCAGACGCCCCGTCGCCGAATCGTAGGCTGTCAACTGGTTCGAGCGGGACCGGCGGGAATAGAAGTCGAAGCCCGCATTGAGGCGGTCGGGCACATTTTCAGGAACGGTATCGAACCTCTTGCCCTCGATCGTATAGAGAATTCCGTCCTCGATCGACCATTGCGACGCGACGCCATCAGCAAACAGCTGGATTTCATGGGATTGATCGGGAGCCGTCGAATCGTCTAATGCGGGCCGGTTTCCCCGTTGCCATTGCCGCCGAAAATTCAGCATGGTTCGGGTGTGGTCATCCAGCTGGTATTCGTTGCGCCACAGCGGTCGCCAGACGACCTGATCGCTGTCGGCGCCTTCGTCCCAGACTGTCAAATCGACAGACGTCTTGAAATGGACGCGACCGTTCTCAAACAGCAGTTCCCCCTTGGGCCGCCAGCGATTCTGACGCCATTTGTCGATCATCGCCCGTTCTTTGGCGGTCACCGTGTCCGCCACGGTTTCGCTAATATCCTGTCCGAAGATCGGCTTGATATTCTTGATGTCGCTCCAGCGTTGAGTGACAGTATCGAAATAATATTGCCAAACCGCCTGCTGGTCGACTTCCATCAGCCGCGCCGGCAACGCCGGCATCAGGCCGATCCGATTGCGATTGGCCAACGCCATGGTAAATCCTTCCTGGACCCGTCTGCCCAGGCCCTGCCCATTTCCCGAGTCGATCAACGCCTGCACTTCATCCAGACGGAACAAGTCGGAATCGCTGGCCAGCTGTCGCGCGTTTTCAATTGCGGCAAGGGCATCTTTCTGTTCGGCCATCATCGCCTGACACAGTGCCATGCGAGTGTACACGTCCACCAACGGGACAGTCGGATCCGGGTAGCTTTCGACAATTTTTCGCAGCATCCGGTAGGCCCCGACAAAATCATGCTGGTCCATGTAGATTGAACTCAGCGTCAAGGCGGCATCATCTCCCGGAGTGCTCATGAAAAAATTGCGGACAATCTGTTGCAGTGCCCGCTCATCAAACGGGTCGCCTGCTTCGGCCAATAATTCGCGGGCGCTCGCATCGGCGGTGATCCGCCAGGCGTCCAGTCCACCTTCGGGCCCAAGCTCTGCCAGAATCTGCTCCACCCGTTGCGACAGCGAATAGTAGATGGAATCGTCCGACGAATAGAGCGCGTCGCCACTACGTTCCAAAACCGACTGCCACAACTTGGATGCGATGCCATACTGTTTCTCCTGGCGAAACCGTTCGGCTTTTTCGAGTATCGCTTCCAATTCCGGGTCGGTTTTCAAAGTGGCCCCTGAATTCAGTATCGACTGACCCGATGTATCGATGTTTTCGAAGCGGGCATCACGACGAATAATCATTTGCGGTTCGGCAATCTGTGCCCGCGCTGCCGTCGAGCTGACTCCGACCATGATCACCGTCATGAACAGCAACATTCGAATCAATCTGAAATCGCAATTCACTGATTGGGTCCCCAATTGGCCGGTTACCGTTTTTTGCCGAACCACCAGCCGAGAAACTGTTCGGTAGCCAGTACAAAGATTAGCAGCCAGACGAGTTGCGGCCAGATTTCCGTATTCCCGCCGCTGACAATTTCATTTTTTACGTCCTCTGCCCGGATGCGTTGAACCTGGTCATTGAAAAAATCGCCAGCGGCAGCCGATTCCGACAAACGTCGCAATTGGCCTTCGCTCGGTTCGACATTTGTCGCAAACAGGACATCGACCGTTTCTCCCGAATGCGGTTTGAGTCCCACTTCATAAAAACCGCGACGGCCGATCCCATCGAACTGGACACGACACAACACTTCATCGGCAGCCGCATCGCCCCCCTCTTTGCTGTCAGGATCGGCGATCGGCCGCGCGACGGATTCCATTCGTTCACCATCCGGGTCTTTCAGATACACTCGGCTGTCGTAGACGCTCAGATCAACGGGCCAGGAAACCGAACCACCGACTTCGACGTTGGCGTTGCTGCCGATTGAACCGACCAGATAATCGATCAAATCGAGGATCACAGGTGCGTAGGTTGGACTGCTGGGCCACATCGTCCAATCGCCATCGCCCGGAATCGTAAAGACCACCACCCGCCCGGCTCCCGAACTCCGCTCCGCCATCGCTGGCGAGTTTCGATCGTCATTCAATCGCAAGGGGATCACGAACGACTTGCCAACTTCTTCTGCCTTGAAAACCGAAGTCCACCAGCTGAATACATCCACCCGGCTCAAACTGGTCTGATCGCTGTCGATCACCACTCGCAAAGCCGGATGGACCTGGGAATCAACTTCAAAATTGACCCACGTCGCCATTGTGGGATCACCGGCGATCGATTCGAGCTGCAGGGGGGACAGACCCTTACCCTGTTCGAAAAAAGATTCGTTGAAGGTGGAAGCCCGCGTTTTGTTCCCCGGCATCAGTACCAAATTGCCGCCATCTGCCACCCAACTCTTCAACGAGCGGATGCGATCCGGCGACGCTTCGTCGACATTGCACAGAAAAATCACCCGATACTTGGATAGTGAAACGGTTTCCAATTCCGTCGCCGTCACCGTTTCGGTTTTCAACCCGGTCCCCAACACATTCAGGCTGTTCAAATAGTGTGTTTCACTCCGTTCGGGAACGGCGGACGGATCGCCATCGACCAGCAACACCGGAATGCCATCGTAGATTCTGGCTGCACAAAACGCCGAACTGTCGGCTTGCAGCTGATCATTGAGCAGTTCGTTGGGTGTCATCGATTGCCGGTCGACTTCCGCGACGATCCGGAAATTTCTGAAGATCGGTGGCCCGGCCTGTTCATCAGGATCAAGGGGGTTTTCCAAGCGACCGTCGCCTGCGAACAGGTACGGAAAGACAACTTCCCGCGTCTGTGACGGAGGCAGGCTGGCGACGACCTGATACTGCGGCGGCGCGTCGTTCACCTGGAACACGACTCGCAGGCCATCCAATGTTGAATCGCCAAAGTTCGTGACCTCGGCTGCGAATCGGATCACGCGGTTGGCAACCTGCAGATCAAGCGGACGCAAACTCGTGATGGCAATATTCTGATCTTTATCGTCGGCAATATCGATCAAATAGCAATCTGCCGCGTCGAGCGCCAGCTCGTTCAACAGCCGGTTGGGTGTAAATTCGTTTTGGCCAGCGCCTTCGAGCAGCCAATCTTTTTCCCGCAAATCAGAATACAGATAGACGACGCGGGAAACATTCTTTTCGTCGCCACTGAATAGCCGACGCAACGCGGTCAGCGATTTGGCGTAGTCGGCGGTTTTATCGGACGACTCGATTTTCTTCAATGTCTCCAGCAACGCGGGCATGGTCTCAATGGTGATCGGTTCATTGGCCAGCAGTGGCTGTTCGGGATTGCTGGTCAACGTGACGGTCAACCAGTCCTCAGTCGTATCGGATTCGGCGAATTCTGTGATCAACCGCACCAGCGAATTTTTTGCCACATCAATCGCCGGCAGGTCGTCGCTCAACACCTGGCTGCTGAGTGAATCGTCGATCAGAACGATACGTTCGAATTTCTGATCGGGCTGAATGGCTCTTGCCACCTCCGTCGGCAGAAAAGGTCGAGCCAGCAACAGTCCAATCAACAGCATCGCCAGGCAGCGCAGAAACAGCAGCAGGAAATTCTCGATTTGCACGCGGCGGCGGTTCTTCTTCTCCGCATCAATCAGAAAATCCATCGCCGCCCAATCAACAATTTTGAATCGACGCCGGTTGAGCAGATGGATGATGATCGGCGAGGCAATGGCCAGTGCTCCCAGCCCCAGCATCAGCGGATTCAACAGCCAGCCCAACATCAATGATCCCTGTACGGGTTAAATTTTTCGGCGCGATTTGGCTCGGAAATTCAAATAGCTGGCTAATACTGCAGCCAATGGTTTTGACGTATCCATCAGGATGTGATCGATCCCCAAACCGGAACAGACCTTCTTAACACGGATCATGTATCGGTCAACAGCCTCCAGATACGAATGCCTGAGCGCCCGAGGCTCAGTATGCAATTGGGCATCGACTTCCAGTCCGCGAAACAGCGTGTTCTCTTCGAAGGGAAATTCCAGTTCGTCATGGTGCATTACGTGAAAAACGATCACTTCATGCCGTCGCAGCCGGAACTGGTTCAGGGCCTTGGCCAGATCGTCTGGATTGAGGAATAGATCGCTGAACAAAATCACCAGGCCCCGCTTGCGAATCTTGCCCGCCAGAGCAAAGAAGGGTTCGGTGACATCGGTTTTGTGATCTGGCACCGCTTTTTCGAGTTCATGAAAAATTAGCTTCATGTGCGACGGATGGGACTTGGGCTTGAGGATTCGGTCGACCCGGTCACTAAATAGCATCAGTCCAACGCTGTCCTGTTGCTGTTGGATCAGCAATCCCAAGCTCGCCGCCGCCGTTGCCGCATGGTCAAATTTGCTCCAGCCACCTTTGTCGCCGTACTTCATCGACTTGCTGCAATCGACGATCAAATGGCATTGCAGATTCGTTTCCTCTTCGTACTCCTTGATGTATAGCCGATCCGTTTTCGACCAGACTTTCCAGTCAATGTGACGCAGATCATCTCCAGGCGCGTATTCGCGATGGGCCGCAAACTCGACGGCGAACCCGTTGTAGGGACTGCGATGCTGACCGGTCATGAACCCTTCCACGACCAGCCGGGCGCGTACATCAATCCGTCGTATCCGTTCCAGTGTTTGCGGATCTAGGTATTTGTCACCAGTGGTATTGCCTGTTGCCATGCTGTGTTCTACGAAAATGCCTGGGCCAGCTCTGGGGCAACCATGTCACCGTCGCTTCGATCGGGCAGCTCATCCAGCAGTCGATTGATGACATCATCCGATTGGATTCCGGATGATTCAGCATCAAAGTTCGTGATCAGGCGATGCCGCAGTACGGGCCGCACCACCGCCCGGATATCGTCGGTGGTCGTATACGTGCGGCCTTCCAGGACCGCTCGCGCTTTGCCCCCCAGCAACAGGTACTGAACACCGCGTGGCCCCGCGCCCCAACTCAGGGCATCGGTAACAAACGCCGGACAATCCTTTTCCGTCACCCGCGTGGCCCGCACGAATCGCAGCGCATAATGAATGACATGCTCGGCGATCGGCACCCGGCGTACCAGATGTTGCAACCGCAAGATGTCCTCGCCGTTGAGCACGGTGTCCACGTTGACTTCACGATCCGCAGTCGTTGTTTCGGCGATCAGGTATTCCTCATCGTAACTTGGATACTTGACAAAGACCTTGAACATGAACCGGTCCTGCTGGGCTTCAGGCAATGTGTAAGTCCCTTCCTGTTCAATCGGATTCTGGGTCGCCAATACAAAAAACGGACTGGGCAGCGCCCGTCGCTGGCCACCGGTTGTCACCTGCCGCTCCTGCATCGATTCCAACAGGGCGGCCTGGGTCTTGGGAGGCGTCCGATTGATCTCATCGGCCAGAATGATGTTCGCAAAGACCGGACCTTTCAGGAACTTGAACTCGCGGGCACCGGTTGTTTTGTCTTCCTGAATGATTTCCGTACCGATGATGTCACTGGGCATCAGGTCGGGCGTAAACTGAATTCGATTGAAGTCCAGGCTCAGCGTTTTCGCCAATGTGGAAACCATCAGTGTCTTAGCCAATCCGGGCACGCCTTCCAGCAGACAATGGCCTTGAGCAAAAATCGCGATCATCAGTTGTTCGATGACCTCCTGCTGTCCCACGATGACCTTGCCCAATTGCGCGCGGATGGTCGCATAGGCCTCAGTCAGCTTTTCAAGGCTTTCGGCATCGTCGCCACCCAGTTTCGTTTGTCCGGCAGCCGGTTTGTTATTCATATAATTCCTGTATCAGTATAATTTCAGTTTTCCTGGTTGCCGCAGACGGGCCGCATTAAATCATTACGAACGGCGGGTGCCGATCGCTCATGCAAATATCAGGATCGTGTGGTTCTGCTACGAAATAAACCACAATTCGCAGACCAGGTTGCGAACGATTCCAGCAGTGAATTGCCAAAGCGGCCCATTATTCTAACCGGGAATCAGATTCATGACAGTTTCGTCGCTTGGAATTTCCCAGGTACACCAGCAGTGTCTCGGTTATTTGCGAGACACGACCACTAACCCGGCCAAAATAAGCAAACCACCTGCTGCGATCCGGAAAGTAATCCGTTCGCCTAGAAACAGCCATGCCAAAACCAACGCCACAATGAAGCTGCCCTTATCGATCAACGCGACCGTGGACACTTCCCCATCTTTGAGGGCCTTGTAGTAGAACACCCAGGAAACGGCCGTGGTTGCACCAGACAGCCCAAGCCAGACCAGATTTTGACCAGTGAGCAGGCTGAATTGCGCCCGAGGGACAAACATCACTGCGAACCCGAAGATAAACGCGGTCACGAAACAGGTCCGAACGACCAGGCCGAGCTCGCCTGAGATGCCCGACAGTCCTTGTTTGGCAATAACTGCCGTAACCCCGGCGAACACCATCGAGATCAGGGCGAAAATAACGCAGCGTTCCATTTCCTCTCACTCCCATCCACGAAGCCTGACGACCAGTGCACTGGCGGCAATCGAGTGCAGCGGAGTCTTTGGCACGTGCGACAATCTGGTTAGAGTTTCTTACCGCCCTTCAACATGCAAAAGCCTTGTCGTTTTCTTTAATGTTCGCAGAGTGACAAAAGTGAATGCGCCGAGAGCGAAGATCGCAACCCAGACGGGATCAAGCACAATCGATCCTTCAACGACATAGTCCCCGACAAATTCAACCGCCGTAAATGCGGCAATGATTCCAAAGAGACCGTAATACTCCCGTTTCAAAACATTTCTCAATGAAAAGGGGAGTGTTGGTTTTTTCCATAGCTGGAAATTCGGAATGAATGCAGGTGTACGAATTAGGTAGCGATCATACTCCTCGCCAAATTTGTTTTTGAGATAAGCCTCTTCCGCCAACATGATACGTTCGTAGTACAACCAGAAAGCGAGGGTATAAATAAGGGAAAGCCACCAGACTCGGACAAACATGGTTACTCCCAATATCATTAAGAAGTTCCCGAGGTATAGCGGATTCCGTGTTATCGAATAGATGCCGTTGGTGTTGAGAGAATCAGCGACCTGACTCCTGGTATTCCCTCCCGATGTGTTTTTGGGAGTATGTCCAATTGTGTAACCACGAATCAGCAATCCAGTTAGCGAAATCACGAGGCAGGACAATTCCCACATGAGGTCAATCGTGTGTGAATCGAATGGATAGGAAAACTCCCTCAATGCCGGGATGAATACGGCGATAAGAGCCAGCGGGAGGTAGCTTCTCCAGCGAAAAAGCCATCCACCGGTTCTTGCGAATTGTTCTTGAAGTGACATTTTCTGGAATCCTTCCTCGACGACCGACGTCAGCGATCACCCAGCCGCCGAGGTGAACCCTTAATTGAAAAACGCGCTGTCGGCGGCTTATAGTAATTGCAGAGCTATCGCACGTTCAATGCTGCCAAAACGCGTCGAAGAGTCGATCAAGGGCGGTTTCGTCCCGTCCACACCGTTCTTTCCTGTCTTTGATGGTAGTGACATATTGCAACATATCCAATGCCATTCTCCGCAGTCGCGTAGTCATTTCAGGCCCCAGTCCTTCAACACACACAACAAAGGAGGAGCATTCTTTTGGCGCGGAGCTTGTCTCATTGATTCCGACTCAGTGTCTCCGAGCCTCTGTTGCCTGTTAGGCGGCAATCGAATTAGAACATCTGGCCAAAAATGACATTCAACCCCGGTTTGCGTATTATTAAAAGGAAATAACCGGGTTTTCCTTTCGAAGAACAATGCAGGAGGCGGGCCACCTCAGCCATCCGGGATAGTCGGGCAGGGAATCCAAGCCCTGTTTGCATTCAGAACACTGTGCCGAGACATGGTATTTCGTGTTTCCGATCCGCCAGCATCCGAG
>JBGSXT010000563.1:0-3105 GCA_041751295.1 Mariniblastus sp. | reverse complement strand
GTCTGCAGGTCAGCTGCCTCTTCCTGGATTTGAGTCGAATACCGGGTGTCGCTGATCAGCATCTGTCGATCCCGATCGATATACAAGCAAGTCGAATCGCCGGTAAACCCGGTCAGGTACGTGACGTTGGTTACATCCGTTATCAGAAACGAATCGAGGCCTTCGGTGCAAACACGTCGCCACAGATTCTCCCGCCTTTTTTCATAATCCGGTTTCATAGGCTGAATTCGCTCAAGTCGCAAAAAATCCTGGCCCGTCGAAGTTTGAAGTTCGCGGTTTGCCTCTGACGATCTCGAACAAAGGCATCAACGGAAGTCAAAGCCCTTCCGCAACAACTCAACCGTCTGAAGAAACTCGTTTAGTTGCCGTGTGTTGCAGGTCCCTTCTGCGATTCGGGGTCCGCATTTTCAGGTTGGAATAGCGACCTGCCAACGTTCCACGTTGTATTCGTAAATTTCCGTGAGGATTGCCCGGATGTCACGGGTTAGTTGCCAATTTGGAAAATCGGATTGAAACTTGCCGACATCGCTGACATACCAGATATGGTCCCCCATCCTGTTGTCATCAGCGTAAGTGTAAGTCAATTCATGGCCAGTTATTTCCTGGCATATGTCGATTGCTTCGAGCATCGAACAATGGCTGAACCGGCTGCCTCCAATATTGTAGACCTCGCCGCATCGAGGCGCTTCAAAGAATTGATCGAAGGCGCGGATCAGATCGAAGCTGTGGATATTGTCACGAACCTGCTTCCCTTTGTAGCCGAACACGGTGTAGGGCGTTCGCGTCATCGTGCATTTCATCAGATACGCCAAAAAGCCATGCAGCTGTGTGCCGCTGTGATTGGGTCCGGTCAAGCAGCCGCCGCGAAAACTGACAGTCTTCATGTCAAAGTAGCGGCCATATTCCTGGACCAGAATATCGGCGGCAACTTTCGACGCGCCGAACAGACTGTGCAAGCAATGGTCAATCGACATGTCTTCGGCGATGCCGTTGAAGTAAGCATGACCGCTGTCGATCTCAAAGCGGGTTTCCAATTCGCGCAGTGGCAATCGGTTGGGTGTATCGCCGTAAACCTTGTTCGTCGAGGTAAAAATGAAGACGGCGTCGGGGGCATGGACTCGAGTCGCTTGCAACAGATTCAGAGTCCCGTTGGCATTGACCGTAAAATCCATCTGCGGATCGCGTGCCGCCCAATCGTGAGATGGCTGGGCCGCCGCGTGAACAATCAACTCAATGCTCTCTCCATATTTTTGAAAGGTTCGATTGATCAAATCGACATCGCGAATGTCACCGTCGATATGTTGATAGTGCTCCCCCAATTCTACTTCCAATCGTGACTGCTGCCAGCGGGTCGAAGCTTCTTCTCCAAAAAAAACCCGCCGCAAGTCGTTATCAATGCCGACGACGATTAGACCCTTGTCGGCAAAATAGCGGGTCGCTTCAGATCCGATCAGGCCGGCAGCCCCGGTAACAATTGCAATCGACATGAATTAAATCCTGTTAGGGGAAATTCGAATCGGGCCCAGCGGAACGACGCGACTTGATCCCAACTGGCCAAAACATCGTACAGCTTACAAAATCAGGCAGTCAGCGGGAACAGGAATCCGTATTCCCTTGCCAGAGTCACCCATCTCAACGAAAAAACGCGATCCGAAGACCGCGTTTTCCGAAGGATTTGTCCGATGCCAAACGGAACAAATAGAGTTATCAAAATTCTTATTCGGCAACCGTGGCGCTGTAAGCGGTTGACCAAGGACCAGCTTCGCCACGGGGATTTGTCCAGCGGAAACGGTACCAGGCCGTCTTGCCGACATCAATGGTGTCAAAGCCGATTGTGTAAGACGACTTGCCGGTAACGCCCACATTGCGGTACAGCTCAATGTTCTCCGGTTCCGCATCGCCAACGAACATGATGATCTCGCAGAACTTGACTCCAGCCGGTTTCGTCTTGCGACGGCTGTTGGCGGCGTCAAAAAAGTGGACCATATGTCGCATCGGTGCAGTGATATCGATTTCTGCTGCCGGTGCCACGGTCGGCGCGGGAATACGTCGGCGGCTGGTCGAATGGATCGGCAAACCGGCTTCCGCTTTTTCAGCGTCAGTGATTTCCGGATTGGCCTGAATCATCGAACCCACGGTTCGCAAAGTCGTTTCCAATGCCTGGCGAGCCTGGATTTTGTTCACGGTCGCTGCCCGGGACGCGTCCCGCGATTGTACCGAGTCATGGTATTCGGCTTCGAACGCAGCCAATATGGTAAGGAAAAATTTGTGTTGATGCCGAACTATTGGTTGCCGTTAAACGATGTCAAATCAAAAATTCAAAAATAGTCCGGCCAGCCCATTTTCGCTGGATTTCATTTGAATTCAGGCGGCGCAATGGCAAGGCGCGGAAGAACTCGGGCACGAAGGAAGTCTTCGAGCGTCTGGGCAGCAGTTCTGAATTCTGGGCGGCATCCCGCCATTTCAGCAATGCCGTTGCAGGCAACAGTCGAATCAAAGCCGAAGTCGATCACTTCAAGACGTTCAGGGTAAACGCAAGTGTTTTTGTGACTAGCACGTCGTCTACGTCGAACCAAAAATCGACTTCGCCTTTTATCGGACCGCCCGTTCCGCCAAAAGCCGTTAACGCGAAATCGAATTCGCCATTTTCTTTGATCTCGAACGGCATTGACTTTGTACCAAAGTCGCATGCCAAGCCTCAGCAGGCGTTGTTACCGACGATGCGGATCGGACGGTTGGTGAGGTTAGAGACGCCGAGGGGAATACGATTGTACACTCCCAACTTTCCTTGCGGCAGACTGTTCTGGTCAACCACCTCGATGGCGACCAAGCGTTGGGCGTTATGGGGAGACAACGCACCCCAGGCAGCGGCACCGGCACCAATCAAGACCAACAGTCCGGCGACCCAGCGCAACCACGACCCGGCTTGCTTCGGCTTTGTCGATTCATTCATAACGTCTACTTGCCATACTGTGTCCCTTTCGGTCTCTCCAGCGTCCACGGCAGGCTCCACTTAGGATTCTAACCGACAATTCCGTCATCCGCCAACACTTCAGTTGGCTGACAGGGCAGGAAAATTATTTTTGTTTTTTTCCGGCACAGTGA
>JBGSXT010000562.1:0-2830 GCA_041751295.1 Mariniblastus sp. | reverse complement strand
GAGTTTTGCGAACCCGAAATGTTAAAGCCTGTCGAATCGTCATTCAGTTGGATGGCAATAGGTTCGGGAACCTGCGAATGGCAAATCGCGGTGGCGCAGACTGCCGCAATTTGCGCGCACGACAATGCGACAATTCTGGTGGTCAGTTTAAAATACGCCTGCAATTTCACAGCGATCCAGATGACAATTACGCCAGGAATTTTGGCGGACGCTATTCAATCAGTGTTGTTTCGCACAATAGCATTTTTTCAAAAACCGTACTTCGGATTGAAAATATCAAAAATTGAGCAAATTTGAAAGAAACTGTCGAAAAGCTGATCTTTCGGAATCGATTTTGTCGACTAGGAAAGAGATGCGTGTTTAGGGACAAGGCTAGCTATCCGGACGGACTGGGATGACGCGAAACATAAGACAACCGTTTTCGATTTTCAGCGGAAAAAATCGTTCTGATCTTAAAACGCGTCACAAAAACGAAACCGTTCAGCCGGTTGAGCTTCTTGAACAGCGATTGTGTCTGGGCAGCATGCACTCCGGACTCGCCGATTGGAGCAGACAGATTCCGATCACGGAGCAGGCCGAAGTCCGATTGTTCAACGAATATTCAACCGAATTGGATTCTGGATCCAAGTCCGAATTACGTGGCCCAAGTATTTTGGAACCAGAAATCGGCCAGGACGGCTCTCATCCGATTGGCGATCAACAGGTGGTAAATCGGACAGAACTGCCGCTGGTCACATTCGCCCGCTCGTATAACGCTGCAGATCGTTCAAGTATGCTCGGTCGTTACCAAATTGCCGGACAAACCGCGGCCCAACTCGATTCAGGTCTGCCAGAAACATTGGGCACTGGCATCGATTCAAAGTCCGACCGGGAATTGAAAAAAATGAATCTGGCTCCCGAGGATATTGTCCCGGTTACAGGCCAAACTGATTCGGGACGGGAGACAGCCATTCCAGTTTCAATTCGGACGAACGATTCGAATCCGACAGCTCGTCCCCGCAGCCCTGTCGTCGATCAAGTCAACTTCACCCACCAGAAGAATTCTGAGCCGACCCGATGGGACTCCAGTCTGTTGGCTTCAATTGGCCTGCAGACAGATGCCCAAGGCAATGCTTTTGGATACGCGACGTCGGATTTGGCAAAGCAATCTGGATATGAAGCATGGTGGCTGAATGCAGAACAACCCGTCACGATCAAATATGACTTCCGCAATATTGATGGTCACGAGAATCGAATTTCGAATGAACAGCGGCAAATTGCTGTTCAAGCGCTAGAGGCGTGGTCAGCCGCGACCGATCGACAGATCATTTTTGAACAGGATACCGAAGCCGCAGACCAGCGGATTATCAATATCGGCGTCGGTGATCTAGCAGCAGTCGGACATGTCAGCGGAGCCGGTGCAGTCTTGGGACTTGGCGGCGGTCATGTCGTTGATGATGGAGTTGATCGCGTCGCCAGTGGCGCTGCCTGGCTGGATCAGGCAGAGAATTGGGACAACGTTGTCGGCAACGGAAATCCGGACGGGACTATTGATTTTGCCACAGTTGTTGCACACGAAATCGGACACACGATCGGATTTGGTGATGAATATGGTTTGCAGAACAGTGCGATGAATGGAACGTACAACGGCGAACGGGGTTTTGAATCAATCCAGGTCGCTGCGGATGAAGGCTACCTGTATCGTTCGGTAATCAACCCGGAAATGGCAACCGCAATTGACTATCAACCGATGACAACCGGGCTACCCCAATTGGATACAACCGAAGTGGCACAGTTGCTGCGTCGGGCGGCAGCGGCAACAGCCAGTGAAGACGGTATCTTCGCAGTGGTCGACCGCAACGGCAGAATTCTGGGCGTGCGAGTGGAAAGTCAGGTGCTGGCCACCATCACCAGCCCGGATAAGCTGGTGTTCGCCATCGACGGAGCGGTTGCCAAAGCGCGAACCGCCGCACTGTTTGCAAACGGTGACCCGGCCAACAAAACTTTGGCTCCGTTGACCTCCCGAACGGTTCGATTTATCAGTCAATCCACCATTACACAACGAGAAGTCGAATCGAATCCGAATGTGGACAACGCAAACCTCAATCAAGCCCTGAATTCCAGAATTCGGGGAGCAGGCTTCGTTGCTCCGATCGGCGTTGGTGGCCACTTTCCGCCCGACATCAACTTTACCCCGCTGGTCGATCTGTTTGGAATCGAGCATACGAACCGCGATTCGACCCGCCAACCTGGTGCCGATGGAATCAAAGGAACCCCCGACGACATATTTATTGATCAGCGATTCAATATCGATGCCAATTTTGTCAATCCGGGTCAAACGTTGACGGCACCGGAATCCTATGGCGCGACACAGAATTCAGGCCTGGTGCCGTTTGCCCAAAGTCGCGGCATTGCAACCTTGCCGGGAGGAATTCCACTTTTCAGGGACACTGTCAGCAACGCAAATTTTACGGGGCCCAAAGACGGACTTGGCGACACACTAATCGGTGGGATCGGGGCTTTCTTCCCCGGCGCCGATGGATTCGCCAGTTTCGAACAGGGATTTGTTCCTGGAGTCGGTCAGACGTCAAACGAAAGAACCAATGCGCCTCGAGTCCTTGAGGCGGAGTATATCGCATTTGCTGCCGCCGGCGGAAGTTTGGGCGCGGAACAGGCCGGAATCGCCGGTGCCAAAGTGGGCACCATCAATGGCGTTGCTCCGGTCGCCCACCTAGATATTCCCTTCGGGCGATTGGACCTGGTTGGAATTGAACTCCAGGTCTTTGGTCCGATGGCAGGGCCACTGGGCCTGGAGATGCTGATTCAGGCCGGCCAATCTCTGGGTGTTGGC
>JBGSXT010000561.1:0-7959 GCA_041751295.1 Mariniblastus sp. | reverse complement strand
GGTTCGTTTTCATTTCCAGCGGATGGAAATTCGATCCACAACTTCCGCCGCAGGGTCAAGTTCCAGCCGTTGGCACGGCGGTCGATGCAGAGCGACTGGCACAACCTGGCAGGCCCGGAACACAGCGCGGTGACTGAGTCGACACCCCGTCGTTGTTTCATTTTCTCAATTCCGTCGAGTGGTTCAATCGCTCGAACCAAAACGGCACTGGCCTGGCCTGCCGATTCGGTGACGACATTGAAACAGTGTTTGGAGTGAATCGGATAGACATAGGCCATCCCGGCCGGGCCAAACATTGCCGCGTTGCCGGGTGTTCGACCTCGTCGGCCATGACAAGCTGCATCTCCCGATGACAAATAGGCTTCGGTTTCAACGATTCTGCCCGCTGACCGGTGACCGCCAATTGTGGATACTAATAGTTTGCCCAACAGCTGGCGGGCAACGAGCGTGGGATGTTGCGAATAAAACCCGTAGTCGAGAATCGTGGATGGCATGGGTCGGTTAGACTGACAGTTTGCTGATTTCGCGGAATAAGCACTTGGCCGCACTCGCTCAAAATATCGAATAACTGCAATAAATCATATGAACATCAAGCTGCTGTTGCGATTGCTGGGGATTCTTTCCCTGTTAATCGGGTCTTTTATGTTGGCCAGCCTGATTTGGGCCAATCCGCGGATTGGATTCCAGACCGATGCCGAAATCATCACCGATCGCTTTGAGAAAGAGGGTTTCCGCGGCTTGGTCTTCAGCACCGCCATCTGCGCAACGATCGGCGGAATTTTCCTGCTGCTGGGCAAGGGTGCCCAAGGGAAACTCTTTCGAAAGGAAGCGATGGCGGTGGTTGGTCTGAGCTGGGTACTGGCAACGGTACTCGGCGCTTTGCCATATGTTTTGAGCGGCGTTTATCGAGGTCCGTCCATCCGCGTTTTTGAGGACACGCGTCAGATATTCGTGGTCGCCCCGCAGTACAAACTGTGGCAGACGTGGATCGAAACCGATGTGACACCGGAACAATTCAGCGTGCTGCAGGCCCTCGCCAAAGCATCAGCGCGAGGTATCCGAGGCGTGGAATTGCAACGGGCGACCAAGCTGAAGAACGTTCCAGAAATCTTTTTGGAAATGGCGAAACTTGAGCCATTTCAGGGTTGGCTGATCGCTCCGGGCCAGGCGGACCGGCCGGCACCGGCCGATCGCGCATCAAACTACCGGATACAATGGGTTCGCATGAATATAGTGGATGCCATGTTTGAATCACAATCGGGTTTCAGCACAACCGGAGCTTCTGTCATTGCGGACCTCGAAGACCCCTACCTGGTACCACGCTGCATCCTGTTCTGGCGCGCCAGTACGCATTTCCTCGGTGGACTGGGGATTATTGTTCTGTTTGTCGCAATTCTCGGGCAGGGTTCGGCCGGCAAAGCACTCATGCACGCAGAGGTCCCCGGTCCGACTAACGAAAATCTGACGGCCCGCATGCAGCATACTGCCTGGCTGTTTGCGTCCATGTATGTCGCACTCAACCTTATTCTGGCTGTCATCCTGCTGGTGTTAGGAATGAGTCCGCTGGATGCGTTCTGTCATGCCTTCGCCACAATGGCCACTGGTGGGTTCAGTACTTATAACGCCAGTCTAGGGCATTTTGCGAGTCTTCCTGGTGTCAGTGCAGTGGCAATTGAATATTCCGTCATCTTGTTCATGATTCTGGCAGGCGCCAATTTAACACTATTGGCATTGTGCCTGTTTGGTCAGGCAGATCGACTATTTCGCGACATCGAATGGCGTGCATACATTGGCATCATCTGCGGTTCCACAGTAGCGATTGTGGTCTTCGGCATGATTTATCGCGATAACGATTTTCAATCATTTTCCGGAGCCCTGCGATATGGTTCATTCCAGGTCGTTTCGATTATGACTACGACTGGATTCGTTACATGCGACTTTGATTTGTGGAACCAATTCAGTCGAGGTCTGTTGCTGCTGCTGATGTTTATTGGCGGTTGTGCCGGCAGCACGGGAGGTGGCATGAAAGTTATACGGCACGTGCTATTCATCAAAATTCTGGGGATGGAGTTGGAACATTCTTTTCACCCTAAAGTCGTTCGGCTGCTACGGCTGGGTGGCAAGCCGGTTGAAAACGAAACACTGCGACATTCGATCCTGGTCTATTTTGCACTGATCCTGATCCTGTCTGCTGTCAGCAGTCTGGTGGTTGTTGCCATCGAGCCGAATGCAACGTGGGGCGCGAATGCTGACAACAAATTGATCGATTCGGCCAGTGCGGTTTCTGCAACCCTGAACAATGTCGGACCCGGGTTGGGGACCGTTGGTGCCACACAGAACTATGGGCATTTCGGCGTGCCCAGCAAGTTGCTGTTTATCTTTCTGATGATGCTGGGGCGTTTGGAAGTTTTCCCGATTCTGGTTTTGCTGGTGCCAAAATTCTGGCGGGATCAATGACGATTGGAGCGGTTGATTTAACCCGCAAGTCGGTCAGGACTGCCGAGTTTTACATGCACCTGTTGTTCTTTGTTGCAGCTGCGGCTGTTCTTGTTCTGTCTTTTTCCATGTCGGTCGTTGGTTCGTCACTGGTTTATTTGCCTGGATCATCGATTCCACTACCAGAGAGCTGTACCGCGCGCCAGTTCCTGGGTATCAATTGCCCAGGTTGCGGACTGACCCGTGCCTTGATCTCGATCAGCCACGGGCAATTTACGGATGCCTGGAATTTCAATCCGGCCAGTTTCATGGTCTATCTGTTCGTGCTGGTGCAGCTGCCATGGCAGGCCAGCCAAATGATCCGCATTCGGCAGCGCAAACCGTCCTTCGATGCCCTTGGGATCTATATTCTGCCGATCAGCATGGCCATCCTGCTGTTGGCGCAATGGCTGGTCCGAAT
Source organism: Mariniblastus sp. (assembly GCA_041751295.1). Lineage (GTDB taxonomy): Bacteria > Planctomycetota > Planctomycetia > Pirellulales > Pirellulaceae > Mariniblastus. The sequence goes on along the minus strand of JBGSXT010000561.1, from coordinate 5,063 downwards.
GTTTCTATAAGGCGACCGCAGATGGATATATCCCTGTAGGGCGAATTGCTCATTCGCCCGATCCAACGCAAGGACGAATTAGCAATTCGCCCTCAGGTAAACTGACACGTGCCGGTCGCTTATTGCGGCGCTGGATAGCTGCCTAATGGCCCATGTCGGCTGCGGCGGTTAGACATCCACCGGATTCAAGCGAAAAACCGAACGACTTCTGACGATCGAACCGGTGTCAGGGAAAGTGTGAAACGTTCGAATCTGGACATGTCTGCGGAACGCCTGGACGTCAATGTAGCTGACGGCACCGATAGCAATCCGGCCGCTGGATTGGAACCGATGGACCAATCCCTCACATTCCAATTCCGATTTCAACTGCTGTTCAATGGCAAGGACCGTTTTGGGTGCAATACTTTCACGCTGGAATTCGCATTCATATCCAATCACATCCCGGAACAGCAACTGATCGGATTGCATTCCCTTGATGGGATGGTTCATCAACATCCGTTTTTCTGGCAATGGATGCTGGGTCCCCGCGCTGACTTCGGCCAAGGTCAATCCGCCGTGCCGGAAGACAATCAGGTGCCCATCGCTGGTGATATTCAATGCCAGCGAATAGCACTCACGATCGATGTGGCGGATCGCACAGGCGTGAAACAGTTCCGGATGAATGGAACGTCCGAACAGCACAAAATTCAGATCGGCGATTTTTGGACGAACGGATAACACTTTGGCGACTTTCAGAAAAAACGGCTGTGAAAAAATACCACATGAATTGAATACGACTCGACCAAAAGATCCGAACTTTTCCAATTATAGATTCATGGCAGGCCAATAAGAAGCGAAGTTTGTATCGCAATTGTTTGTATTGGCCAATTATTTTTATTTTGAAATTTCTGTTGACAAAAAAACATTTCTGGCATCCGTCGAAACTGCCTTGACAATCAAACCGGGGCCATGACTTCGTAAATGGAGTGCGCTCCAACAGCGATGCCAAACCCCGGGGAAACAAGCATCACACAGTAGACAACGCTGGCAGCAAATCGAACAACAAATCCGGCGGCATCCAATACGGCGCCAGCCGGATTTTGGGGGACGCCATTTACGCTTGGACGCTGTTCCAACGCCGATTCTGCCGGTTTAAAACGCAGTTGATGTCGCTAATTTTTCCAATTGATTGGGGGCTTGCCGAATCCAATCAATGCGTCATTCGCTCTGGAAAAAGGCTTGCTGCCGAAAAAGCCTCGGTAGGCTGATAGCGGCGAGGGATGGGGCGACTGCAGAACGAAATGCTGTGGTTCTATCAACTCGCGCGGCGCAGCCGCTTGATTGCCCCACAGTATGAATACGATCGGCTGGGGTCTCTGGCCCAGAATTTCAATGACGCAATCGGTGAACAGCTCCCATCCGAGCTGTCGATGGGAATGGGCTTTGCCACGCTCAACCGTCAAAACGGTATTGAGTAACAACACGCCCTGTTGCGCCCAGATGGACAGGTCACCGTGGATTCCGTTGTCAATGCCCAGGTCATCCCGAAGTTCCAGGAAAATGTTCCTCAGCGACGGTGGAAGTTTTTCGCCCGACCTGACGGAAAACGCCAAGCCATGTGCCTGACCATCTCCGTGATAGGGATCCTGTCCGAGTATGACGACGCGGGTTTGAGCAAATGAACTGAACCGGAACGCGTTAAATACACTTTCCGCAGCTGGTAAAATGCAACGGTCTAACCGGGCCTCTTCGATCAATCCGATCAACTCCTGAAACTGCTCACTGGCAAAATAATGTTTCAGTTGTTCCGTCCAATCGCTCTCCACAGGCCAGTGTTGGGGAAACGCAGTGGTCGCTACGGCATTAATCATTTTCCATCACTGCGCCAAAGCTGACTTCCGGAAATCGATCAAATGAAGTTCGACGCTGCGCCGACCCTTGAATTCATTGACGACGGGCTTGAAGGCGAAATCGTAATTGCCGTCGGATTCACTGAGCAATGGAACCCAATCCCCTTTGCCGAATCCTACAGCCCTGATACGAACATCCTGTTGCATCAGTTGCAGGTCAAGATGTCGATCTTCCTTGCCCATCGTCTTCGGCTGCCGCGCCAGCCGGACCCCTGATGCGCACATCACCGGCCGCGGGTTGCCTTGTCCGAACGGTGCCAGTTTTTCCAGTTCGTCCAACGTTCGAATCGTCATCTGGCTCAGCCGGGCTTCGACGTCGATATCCAGCTCCGGAATCATCTCGGCGGTTGATCTCTGTTGCAAAATCTGTTGGTAAAACGCTGCCCGGAATTCGTCAATTCGATCTGGCTGAATGCTCAGACCGGCCGCTGCACGATGCCCACCAAACTTGATCAAATCCTCACGGCAATTGCTGATCGCCTGCAGCAAATCGACCCCCCCAGCGCTGCGGGCCGATCCGACCGCCGGTTTCTGGCCCATTTTGTCGATCGAAAACAGGATCGTTGGTCGGTGATATTTTTCAGCCAGGCGACCGGCCACAATTCCGATGATCCCAACGTGCCAATCCGGATGGGCCAGCACAATTCCCGGTTCGTCCGCGACATTGTGATGATCTTTGAGCTGTTTGTTTGCTGCTTTCAGAATCGCTCGATCCAGGCTGTCGCGACTTCGGTTCAGCTCTTCAATGTACTCTGCCAACGCAACGGCCCGCTCTTCATTTTCGACCGTCAACAATTCGACACCCAATTGGGCCTGCCCCAATCTCCCGGCCGCATTCAGACGCGGACCGAGCATGAATGCAATGTCTTCGGCAGCCAGTTTTGGTCTGGTCGCAAGGTTGCTGAGTTTCATCAACTGCTTCAGTCCCGGATTGGAAAAATGGGGCAACAGATTCAACCCGTGATTGACGATAATGCGATTCTCACCCAGCAGCGGAACCACATCGGCAACGGTTCCGATCGCTGCCAGGGCAATCGCCGAGAATAGAAAATTTCGCATCGGCTCAGGCAGCTTTTCCGAGCCGTAATGGCTTTGACACAGCGCCCAAGCTAATTTGAAAGCCACACCGGCACCGCACAGATCCTTGAACACGTAATCCGTGCCGGGCAGCATCGGATGAACGATTGCTGCGACATCAGGCAGCTGATCGCCGGGAACATGGTGATCCGTTACGATCATTTCCAGGTCCAATTCGCGGGCAACAATCGCTTCGTCAATACTGGCAATGCCGCAGTCGACGGTGACGATCAATTGCGCGCCCCGCTCGCGCAGCGTGCGCAATGCCTGACTGTTCACGCCGTATCCGTCATCCAGGCGATTGGGCACGAAATAAGCGACGTTTCCACCCAACAAACCGATACAGCGATACAGAATCGCCGTCGAGGTCATGCCGTCACAATCGTAATCACCGTACACAACAATCTTTTCGCCAGCCCGGATGGACCGGCAGATTCTTTCGACAGCCAACGGCACGCCAGGCAATTCAGCTGGCGGTCGCAATCCGGTCATCTTCAGATCGAGAAACGAGCTGACGGCTGACGGATGTGTGATTCCGCGGACGGCCAGAATCTGGGCCACGACCGGCGAGACATGACAGGATCGCTCGATGGATTGAATGAGTTCCGAATCGTGGTTTTGAACGCTCCATCGCAACGGCATGGCAAATCCTTTTTCTCGTACCCCGAAATCGACTGCAATGTATCTACTTCCATCGTAACGACTTCGGCGCAAAAAATAAGCTTGCCGCAGGAGCAAGCCAGTTGATTAATTCGAATTTGAGGTGGAATTGAATTCGGCTACGCTGGCGCGCGCTGCCAAGCAAATAACGGGCACCTATTTCTTTTTCTCGACGTGAACCGTGTGCTTGCGCAGTCGGGGAGAATACTTCTTGAGTTTGAGTTTCTCACCACCCGGTTTACGACGAACGGTGTAGTTGTAATCTCCGGTTTCTTCGCAAACCAGGTGCATGACTTCCAATTTTCTCTTGCCTTTTTTTGACGCCATCGGGGCCTGCCCTCAACCAAATGTTACTTTTATGTGAAGCCCCGTAGTTTAACAAAGCCAGATCGAGTGTGTAAGGCTGGATTCTCGAAATTTGCGGAGCGACACCATCCTTCCTCGCTCCGCTGCCGTTTTCCCGCCCAAACCGGGTGGCCGACCGGGGGGGTTGCCGACCGGGCAAAAAATAGGCGGTTGACGGATTTCGCGATAACCGCTGAAGCCAATCAAATCGAGACTATTCTTCCAGTTGATCGAGCAGATGATTCATTGCGTTAAGTAATTGAAACCAATTCTTGAACAGCAACTCCGTATCGAAAACGGCAACTTCGCTGCGACCGAACCCGATTTCGCTGACGTGGATATGCGTGTCCAGGCAATCCGTTCCTTGAACCAGGTATTCCACCGCTCCCGCATCGAGCCGCTGATCTTCGACGTCTCCGTCCGGCAGGCTGTTGTTGATGGTCGTGTTCAAGACCCATAGAGCGGCGCCTTCCGCGTCGGCAGCGTTGACCACGAATCTGATTTGTCCCGATTGGAGATAATATTTTGCCATTGACGGCTCCTTCCATGAATAGTGTTGTTTCTACACTATGCTTATCCGCGATGCATTGGACTCAGCAGGTCCAGCTGTGTGACACGTCCGGTCAATTCTGAAAATTCAATCGGAAAAGTCAGATTAGAAATCGCTGTACTGGAAAATCAGGCAGGCGACGAACAGCGTGCCGCCCATAAACAACAACCCAGTCCACAGTGGCTGCCATGGATCCTGTGCATCCGACAGGCTGCTCAAATCGACATCCATTTCCTGCTTGTCGGGTGCTGCCGACAGATGCGCGACAATGCGGTAAAACTCCCCGGGCTTGGGACAAATTCTGTAAATGGGATCAACAAAATAATTGAAAACCCAGGCGAGCTTGCCGGTTTGGGGAGCCACCGATTCGACGCGCTTCATCGTGTCCAGATCGATCAATTGAGCCTGGTTGTCCCGGGTCGAAACCCAAAGCCGATTTCGGTCATCAAAGCGAACTGCCGTGATCGAACCCTGATCGAACACCGCTGGCTTGATTATTTTTTCCGGATTTTGCGTATCCAACATCCAGGCTGACCTGTTGC
>JBGSXT010000560.1:0-4529 GCA_041751295.1 Mariniblastus sp. | reverse complement strand
TGATTTGATCGAATACCGAACTTCAATAAAACATTGCGTGGCAAGGTCTCAACCAGGACTGTTAACGGTTTTTTGCGGGTCGGATGTCACCGGGTACAGGTCTGGCATGAAACATAAGTGGGACAATTGTCGTTGTCAGGTTACCTCGAACAGCTCACGGGTATCGAGTTTGGCCGATGGTCGACAGCGGGGTGCGGGTTGGTTCGGGGGCACGACCACTTCGATGCGGCGATAATGTTTTCCGTCACTGTCACTCATTACATGGATTCGCGATGCCGGCACATCGACCACCCAGTATTCCGAAACACCACTCTCCGCATAAATGTCCGCTTTCTCATGCAGGTCCGTGGCCAGCGAACTGTCAGCCACTTCGATCAACAACAGGACATCTGCCGCCGTCGGACGGGTGCGACCATAGCGACGTGGCTTGAGCCAAAGCACATCGGGTTCCGGTCGGTTGTCGTCGCAGACAAATCCACTTTGCACTCGAATGTTGGCGACACCTGACGACGTTTGAGCTGTCGACCAGCGGGTCAGATAATCAATGTAATCGTCGTGGATCGGGCCAGCGGGATTCATGAATCGCAACTCCCCTCGAATCAACTCAATTTTTTTCGGCCCCAGACCGTCGAATGCACCGCGATCGACCATGGAATCGAATTCGGCTGCCGTCAATTTTGTCGATGTACTCATATCCATTTCACGCGATGATTTTCCGCGCTTTGAGGTCAAACTGAATGAACTGGCAAAGCTTTCTGATATTTTAACCGGTCAAGTCCTGCGCAGCGATGGATTTGACTGAATTCTGAAATATCCCGGCGTTATCCGTGTGTCAGTCAAAATAAAAATTTCAGATTTCATGTTGAAAGATCGGCTGGCCAGTCCAGTCGTTCATTCTTTGTTCGCGAATCGCGATTTGAAAAGATTGATGAAATGCCAATCTGTCTATTTCGCCAGCGAGTCGCGCCACGCTTTTACGTCCGTGCCATGCGCCAGATTCGTCAACTGCCCAAGTCGATCGACAACCAGGTCCTGAGTTTCGCCTGGTTCGGCAATCGCCAACAATTCGACCAGAAATTCTGTTGAATCCAAAAGTCGATTCTCAAGCAAATATCGCTCGGCTTCACCTGGCGGGCCAGAGTTGGCAATCTGATTCAATCGTGTTCTGGCTTCAGTTGATATATCCGGGTTATGAAGTTTTTCCTGAACGTAGTAGGCCCATTGCCGGCTATTCTTCGTTATCAGCTCAGTCGCCTGGGAACGGTTGGCGAATTTTCCTGAATCCAACTCAGAGTAGAGTGCAGCAAACTCGCGGCGTTTTTCCGGTTTCAAAAATTTGATGTATTGCAAACCCGCTCGCTGGACCTGTTCGTCGTCCATCGTGAACGGAGGCCGAATGCCGATTTGTTTCAGCAAAGGCCAAAGAATCAGTTCCATTGGCTTCTCATTGCGGTGTAGCAACTCATGGAAATTTGCTGCCGTGAACACGTACGGCTCATCATTGGCGACCATTGCCATGCGTACGCTTCCATCTGCGGCCTGCCGCAGTTCGATCAACAGCTGATCGTGCATGTAATTGAAGTAGAAAGTCCCGTCGGCAGATTCGAATAAATAAAGTTTGCGTTGGAGTTGATGGCATTCTCTGAAATCCATCAGCAGGTGGTCATCCTGAATTTCTACGCGACCCACACAGCTTCCTCCGCTGAATTCGTGCCCGCTATAGGCACTTGCACCCGATCTACGTCGGACAAGCGCAAATAGAAGTTCAAAAGCATTTTTTGGATCCTCGTCTATGATCGATCGACGCACCTCCAGGTTCTTCAGATAGGCCTCGGAAAGGGCTTTGTCTTCTTCGAGCAACTGCAGCTCTTCTTTTGAAAAAGACCCTATCAGCATGTCTGCTCTCAGAACCGCATTTGTTTCATCGTACCCCTTACGCAGCATGGCCAGCTCGATATCGTCGCGCAAACTGTCCGGATCATTATCGCGTTGAATCCGTTTGCGAGATCGTCTCTGTTCCCAATCACGTTTAACGCAGATGTTTTTGCCCTTCCAGCCAAAGGCCACCAGTTGCCCCATGACATCAGACAACTCTTCGAATGCGCCATTTCCAGATTCAGGCCGAGTCAGTGACTGTCCCGGCAATTGGTTGTTCAGAACGGCAGCCGGAAGATCCGGAATCTTCGGAGGATTGATTCCAAGAGTCTTCAGTAAGGGAAATAAAACCGTATCGACGTTTCCATCGCGGGTTCTCGCCAAATCAACAAAGCTTTCGGCGCTGGTTACTTGTGAATTCTGGTTCACAATGGAGGCAAATCGCACGGAACCGTCTGTTTGTTGTGCCAGGTCAACAACCAAATTGTCCGCGACGTATCGCAGATGGAAACTACCGTCACCCGCATCACTGACGCTGAGACTTCTGAACGGCTGTTTGTTCTCAATGAAATCGAATTGCAACTGATCGCCCGAACGCAAGTGCATGCCCGTCATCAATTTGCCTTGAAATGCCGTTCGCCTCAGCTTTGAACTTCCACCTGCGCCCCACTGGTTGTTTTCAAATTTGCCAGCCAAAGTTAAAATGGCGAGATCCAGCGCGATGTAGTCGACATCGGACTCCCCAAACTTCAATTGATGCGATTTGGTTTCATCCTGTTCCAACATCGAAAAACAAAACTCACGTTCGTCTTCGGTCAGCAGATCAGCTTGATCCTGATACAGAAAGTACAATAGTTTCCTGGCGCCGGTTTCAGGCACGCGCAGCCCATTGCGGCCCATGGAATCAGCAAATTCTTTCCACAAGGTGTCCGGGGTACCTTGCCATCGGGATTTCTTCGTTCTCCATTCCTCTCCCCAACTGCGACCAAGGTTCAGCCGATCGTCCTTCAATTTCAATTCAATCACATGTCCAAGTTGATCAGCCATTTTCTCGAAATTGCCCGTTCGAAAAGCCAACGCAGCAGTTTTTTCATGTGATGGATCCTGACACCGGCAATTCGCTGTGGGTATTTTGGCAATCAACAACACAGCGGCGCAATTGATCAAACAGTTAACCGAATTCAATCTCATTTTGTTTTGCTCGAACACGTTCGGTTCAGGTTACTTTCAACAAATGACCAGCTAGACTCCTTCCAGTCACGCATCGGCTGCTCAATGTCCGTCGTCAATGACTTTGAACTGTTCGTCGGTTTCGGTCACGATCTGTTTGTATTGCTTTTCACTGTAACCGGGATGCGCGACTTCCGGGACGGCCAACCTGAAGCCTTCCGGCACCGGCTTTGGAGTCTTGATGTTGCCGTCCATGTATTTCATGAAAAGCTGGGCGTACAGGGCCTTCCAGCGGTTGAATGTGCGCTCGGCTGTCCCTTTCGAATAATGCGTCAGGAAGGCGACGGCCTGTTCCTCGCTTTTTTCAAACAGTTTTCCTGCTGCGTCATCCAACGCGGGAGTGAAATCAATAAACTCCTGCTCCAATTCTTTCTGGGCGGATTCAATGTCCGGATGAATGTGACGGTAGCGGGTGTACGCCAGGTTTTGAACCTGGTTGAAAACCCAGAACCCGGATGTGTCTGACCATTCCATCAACGAACCGTTCCCCTCGGCAAAATGGTGTGGGGCCTCCGTCATACAGCAGTAAAACGGCATGTACACCGTTCCTGACGCATCATCCACTCCCCACCAGTGGATTCCGCCGATCGCGTCGGGCAGCCAGTTGCGTGATTGGGAAACAAATGAGAAGCCGGTTTGCTGCGTCGCAGTTGCCCGTTCATTGCAGTACGTTTCACCTTCGACCTGCCAGGTCAGAGGCCGCCAGCGATATGGCGAACCAAACGGACCGGCACCGGCGTCTTTGCTCATGTCCAATTCCGTCCCCTCCAGATGGTCGCGCATGAATGCGAACATGTCCTGAGCACTGATCTTTCGGTCCGGTTTGATCCACAATGGCATGCGATTCGATGCGTAGTTGGCCGGCGTCATCGGTTGACCTTCCACATGCGGCTCCGAATGTTTGACTTGCCCTTTGGCATAATCCCAATGCTTGTCCATTCCATCGGCCACTCGGTTGAACATCGTCCAGACACGCATCTCGCAGAAGCGTGCGCCGCCAAAACTGACTGGCGCGTAAACGTCGGAAAACGAGAACTCTTTTTCATCGCCGCTGTAAAGGCCTTTGCGCTGGGCAAACGAGATCACATCCTCCGCGTAGACACATTCGATGTTCTCGTCGAAAATCCTGTCGATTTCTTTGGAAGAAATAGCGTTTTCGGCTGACTCCAACGGAAATGTTGTGATGCGGGCCTGGTTGGCATGCCCGGATACGTAGCCGTCAGGAATTCTGCGTGCCACCCACACCGCTCCTTTCTCGCCTGCCCCTTTGCCGATCAACTCCTTGATCCAGACTTCATCCTTGTCGGCGATGGAGAATGATTCGCCGCTGCTGTAGTAACCATATTTCGAAACCAGTTCATGCATCACCTTGATCGCCTCGCGCGCGTTTTTTGCCCGCTGCAGTGTGATGTAGATCAGGCTTC
>JBGSXT010000559.1:0-10536 GCA_041751295.1 Mariniblastus sp. | reverse complement strand
CTGGTGCAATTCATCGGTGACCCAGCCAGGTTGAACTTTGAGCAGCTGCAAATACTCGTCGCAGGCTTCATTCGCCTGCCCCGATTGCACCAATTGTTTGGCCATCTGCAACCGCAACACGGGCGAATCCGGACGAATGTTGATCGCCTGCTGCAACTTCTTTCGCGTTTCATCTTTCTGCCCGGTGATGCCGTAAAATTCAATCAACTGTTGCAGGGCCAGGATGGAATCCGGCGACCGCTGCAACTGGCTTTCCATCTGTTCAATCAGACTCTTCAAGGCACCCGTCCGATTCAGCTGTTGCAACGCCTGAGTTCGCAGTCCGCTGTCCCGCGTGTTGTATCGGAGTGGACTGCGATTGGATCGCGAATTGATGGAGATCGGAGAAGTTGTCTTGCGAATCAGCATGTGAGCCAGTTGGTTCGCCTCGGCTGTTTTCCCTTGTCCCTGGTAGAGCACCATCAGCGAGGCCAGAGACGACGTTTGGTTCGTGGCCGTCCGCTGCGATCGAGCCAAAATGGCGTCGGCCATGCTGCTGAGCCCCAGTCGTCGCATGCGATCGACAAGGCCGATCTGGGTTTGCGCATCCAGCCGCAAACCGAACAATCGTTCGGCTGCCGCCCGTCCGCGATCGATGTCTCCCAGTTGTTCGGCCAACTGCAATGCTTCCAGTTCACGCCGCTGCAGGACCCGCTGGTCGCGCGGCACAATCGATTCGATGACGGTCAGGGCATCTTCAACATTGCCGCGAGTTTTATAAATATTGGCGAGATCGAACTGCATCGAAAGATCATCAGCTGCCAATTTTACGGCACTGGCCGCCCACTCAACCGCTTCATCCTGTTCCTCGCCCCACCATAAGGCCGACGCCAGGTACATTCGATTACAAATCAGACGATCGGTGTCGACTGTTTCTTCCGGGATCTGCTGCAGGCGTTTCCGCAGCATGTCTGTCAGATCCGTTGCCACATCGTTTCGTTTCAGTACTTCGTGAACTTGATAGAGCAATGCGCAGCCCGTGCGATCAACCCAGGTACTGACTGGAGGAAAGCTGACGTTTACGTTTGTCTGATCCTTGCCGTAATAGACAGACAGTTGCCCCATTGCGCCTGAAGGCAGTACATTCTGTGTTCGCCGAACCTGAGCGGCCTGCACCAAGCGCCGATGTTTAGCTTCGGCTTCGGCAACAGTCAGGCATCGTTCCAGAATTGAAACCACATGCGAGTTTTCTTCCGCGGCTCCGAGCAATCCTATCCATTTTTGAATCGTATCCAACGCCAGGGGCAACACATTGGCGGATGTATCGTTGGACGAACTGCTCACGGCGCCGCGTTTGGGAGCGACCACGGGCGCATCGGCAATCTGCTTCAGCGCTGCCTGTTGCCAGCGATCGAAGTATTCCAGCAGCTCGTCATGGCGCTCTTCTTTCAGCAGTACCGCCATCGCTCCGGACAGCTGTTTGGCGGTGATCGCTTCGGCAAATTGCCCGTTCAGAAGCTCCAGCGCTTCGTCCGAATGGCCCGCCAAACGAAGTTCTTCAACCAATATATTCAGAAACCCGCCTGAGCCCTGAAACACACCAGGCAAAATCGTGTAGCCGGAACCCGTCCGAACGTAAACCTGGCCGTTGGCACCGTAGGCCACGTTGCCACCGAACATGGCGGCAAAGTCAATGTCTTTGTTTTCATCGTCGAGTCGCTGGAAGCAATCGCGCGCCAGTTGCAAGTCGTCCTCGCTGAGCGGTGTTTTGTTGGCTTTGGTCTGATCAGAATTGCCGAACGCCGTCTGATTGACGGCCGTTTCGCGGACATTCAATGACGAAAGAAAAAACATTTGTTCTTCTTTTCCACCGGCCTTGGCCAGTCGGCGGGCAACATCAAAGGTCGTGGGATAGTCGTTTTTTAATTGGGCCACATACAGCAGATCGTAGATTGCCTCTCGCGGCGCATCGTCCGGTTCCGAACGTTCCCGCACGGTTTCAAAAATCGACTTGCTGGATGCGATGACAGGCGTTTCGGCCAAGCCCGTTTCAACAGAATCACCTTTTGGAATTGCATCAGTCTGGTCAACCGCTGCATCGACTGAATCGTCGGTCTCATCTTCAAACCGCACCAGCCAGCCGAACGCTGCCATCCGCGCCACTCCGTACGCTTCGGGAGTCCACACGGGAGGTGCCTGGTTCGTTCCGTAATATTGATTGTTTGCGATCAGCCCGCTAGCCATTTGAGCCTGACTTGACATCGTGCGCATGGCCAAAGGGGTCTGTTTTTGCGGTACGGTGGTTGTGATGCCGCGCAGGTTGTCGGACTTGGCTTTGGCCTGGGCCTGTTTCAGTTTTTCAGCGGCGGATCTGCCGAGCGAATCGAAAGGGAGTGTCAACGCCAGAATTCTTTCGAAGCGATTGATGGCCTCCCCGGTTTTATCCAGGGACGCCCAGGCCACGCCCTCGCGATACAATAGCTCCCAATCATCGCGATTCTGAGCCAACAGCGGTTCGATGACGCCAATCGCCGATTCGTAATTGCCTTGTGTGATCAAGGAATCGAGCGCCTTGATCTGCCGCACCGGATCTTCTTCACGCTGAGTCAGCTTGACGAAGATTTCGCGGGCTTCATCCGACTGACCGTTAGCCATCAACATCGCAGCCAACGGAAATTCCGTTTCATGACCCGGTGCAATGGTGACCAGTTGTCGCTGATACCCGATCGCAGCGTCCAGATCCGCTCCATCCTGACACAATTTGGCCAGTTGATTCAGCAGATTGGTATCGCGGGTATCCTCGCTCAGCAGACTTTCCAATTCCTGCCGCGCGGCACCGATGTCGCTGGCGGTGTGCCAGGCCTGAGCCAGGCAGAGAGTTAGCTCCCGGCGCTTGTCTTCCTCACGACGGTCACGTTCAAAACGTTCAATCAGTTTGTCGAACTGATTGATCTGCTGATAAAGCCCAGCCAACTTCATCGTCAGCCCGACTTTGTCTTCAACTTCTTCGGACTTCTCGAAGGCCCGCCAGTACAGTTCGATCGCTTCGTCTGTCCGCAACTGATCCGCTAACGCCGATCCGAGGGCCATAATCAGGTGCGGTTCATTGGGATTGATGCGAACTGCCTTGCGCAGTGCGTCCAGCCCCTCATCGGCCCGGCCCAGTCGAAAACAGGTTTGCGCGTAGAATTCGTAATTGTCGGTGTTGCCTGGTGCGGAAACGATCAGTTCCTGAGCCGCTTTCAGAGCTTCTTCCGTGCGGCCCAGCTGGGCTTCCAGCCGGGAGACGTTCATCAAGTGATCCCCGCGCGAGCGGCGATCAATATCCGCCAGCGTGCGATTCATCTGCGCCGCGCGGCCGTAATCGCCCGACGTTTCGGCGATACGGGCTGCCACCGTCATGGCCGGGATCGACTTGGGCTCCAGTTTGATGGCGTTGTCGATGGCCTCGTTCGCGTCGGGCCAACGGCGACTGGCTTCCAGATACCGCGCGGCCAAATACCAGTCCGCCGAAGTCGCTGAAGGTTGATCACGAAGCTGTGCCAACAACTTGTCGGCCAGATCATCCAGTTGCTGACTGACTTGAAGCACGTCGATCCGCTGCTGAATCACCGCATCGCGCTCATCGTCGTTGGCCGCCAGAGCGTTCGCGGCATCCACGTAGGCCAGTGCCTGATCATACTGTTCAGCCTTGGCATGATAGTCGGCCGCGCGGATCTGCAGGCTGAAATCTTTGGGATCCAGCTTCACCGCCTCGGCGATTTCGACGATCGCCCGTTCCGGAAAACCAAAACTGTTGTAAACCTCCGCCAGCCGGGTCAGATTGACCGCATTGTGTTGATTCCCATCGGCAATCCCGGCCCACACCGTCAGCGCTTCTTCTGAGCGTTTTTGTATGTGCAGGAACTCACCCAGATATTCACGATACTGTGGGTCACCAGGAGCGAGTTCGACCGCTTTGCGATACAGACCTTCCGCTTCAACATTCAACTTGTTCTGCCGGAACAAATCGGCCACCTGCGAAACCGTCAGGGCATCATCGGGACTCGTTGTCAGAATCTGATTCCAAATGCGGACGGCTTCTTTCTGTCGATCGACCTCAGGCATTTCCCTGTTTCGCAGTACCAGCTTGCCCCAATCGCGAAGATAATCCGGGTTGCCGGGAGCGGCTGCCACCAACAGTTCGTACTGTTTGATCGCTTCTGGAAAACGCTGATCATTCACCAATTGATCAATGAACGATTTTCGCAAATCGCTGCGGGATGGTGCCAGCTTCAATGCCTTTTCCATCCACTGAGTGGCTTCGGGAACGCGGGCCGACGACGACAGAAAGCGAGCCAGCCGCGCCATCCCTTCGACGTCTTCCGGATGCCCTTCCAGCCAGCGTTGATAGTACTTGACCAGACTGTCCTGATCGCCACTTCGCAGAAACACATCGTCGATCCGCCGACGTACATCGCGGTACAGCCAACTGTCCGGGTTCAAATCTGCCAGCACCTGTTCCAGCGATTGGATACCCTGATCGCGTTGACCGGTCTTGATCGTCAATTCCGCCGCCGCAACCTGGAACACAACCTTGCGGTATTCGTCGCTGACCAGCTCGGCCAGCTTTTGATACCGGGATAGCGCTTCGGCAGATTGGCCTTCTTCGGCCAGCGTCACGGCGATCTGTTCGAGCACTCGCGGGTCATCCGGAAACAGCGATTCCAGTCGCTGCCAAACCTGCATTGCCTCTTCCGTCCGTTGGGCACGCTGATGCACGCGGCCCAACGTCTGAAAAATCTCCAACAGATCGGCCCGAGCTGGCTTTCGGCTGATGGCCCGTTCGAAGGACGCAATCGCTTCTTCAGACTGACCAATTCGTAATTGCGCCTGACCAAGGTAGAAGCTGGCCAGTGCATCATCGGCTCGCAGCTGGTCGGCTTTCAACAACGCCTTAACCGCCGCCGCATCATTGCCGCGCTGCGATTCAAGCATTCCCAGCAACATCCACAACGCGCCGTTGCCCGATTCCTGTTCGGAGCGGTCGTTCAGCGACTGCAGGAACGAATCGAGGGAACCAAATTCGACGTGGTGACCATACACGCGATCGAGCGCCGTTCCATAGCGCGGGTTCTTTTCGAGGATGCCCAGGAAGCGTTCCGTATTTTGAATCTGCCGCACCTCTTCTTCAGTCAGTTCCTCTGACAAATCCGTTTCATCAACGACGTCCTGGGCCTGGAGAACAGGGACCAAATACGTGGCCGGCAGCAAGATGCCACAGATCCAAACCGTTTGTGTGAATCGAATCAAAGAAGACCAACACGAATTCTTCATGGGAAAACTCCACAGAATGAAACGCTGCAATTCGATCGGAAATTGCTGAGCATGGCAATTAAATGGACAGCTCCTGCCACCCGAGCTACCATGGTATCGAAACGCGTGGACAAACGCTACCTTTTCGGGAGTTAGGCGAGTCGACAGCCTTTCTCGGTTGCTTAACAATAACTCGCTCTTGTTTCAGTTCGGTCAGTCCTGGAGAGTGGTGAATGAGCATTGATGAAAGTCTGAAACAGCAGCTTGATGATTTTCGCCGTGACTTTCAGACCTTGAAGTCTGAAATTTCCAAAGTCATCGTTGGACAGAGCGATATCCTGGACGACATGCTGATCTCGCTGATCGCGGGTGGACATGTGCTGCTGGAGGGTGTACCGGGACTTGGCAAGACACTGACCGTCCGCACGCTGGCCGAAGCGTTGCATCTGCTTTTTCACCGCATTCAATTCACGCCGGACCTGATGCCGGCTGACCTGATCGGAACGCAGGTGATTGGCGAAGGAGAGGATGGCCGCAAAGTATTTGAGTTTCAACGGGGTCCAATCTTCGCGAACGTATTACTGGCGGACGAAATCAATCGCGCGACGCCCAAGACACAATCCGCGCTGCTGGAAGCCATGCAGGAACATTCGGTCACAGTTGCTGGCTTCACGCATCACTTGTCCGAGCCGTTCTTCGTGATGGCCACCCAAAATCCGCTCGAAATGGAAGGGACTTACCCGCTGCCGGAAGCGCAACTGGACCGCTTCTTCTGCAAGCTGTTGGTCAAATACCCGACAGTCGACGACCTGGAAACGATCCTCGATCGAACCACCGAATCGTTGAAACCATCCGCCGGCGCCGTGATGACCGGTGAGCGTATTCTGGAAATGTCAGCGCTGGCGCGCTTGATTCCAATCGCTTCCGATGTGCGTCGATACGGGATTGCGATCGTCGTGGCGACACATCCGGATCACGAATTGGCGGCCGCACCGACAAAAAAATATGTACGCTACGGGGCTAGCCCGCGGGGACTGCAAGCATTGATTCTGGGCGCCAAGATTCGAGCCATTCTCGACCACCGCTATCACGTGGCTCGGGACGACCTGCGCAGCATGGCGGCACCGGTATTGCGACATCGATTGATCCTGAACTTCGAAGGCCAGGCCGAGGGCATCAGCGCCGACGATGTGGTCAGCCGGATCATTTCCAGCGTCCCCGAAGACGCACTGGCTGCCGCCTGAACCGTATTGTAACCGCATGCTTTTTCCGCCTGATTTTTTGACGCGCCTGGAATACCTGTCGATCATGTCGAAACGGGTGTTTCGCGGTTCGCTGTTGGCCCAACGACGAACGCTGCAGATGGGATCAGGCATTGAGTTTTCCGACCATCGCGAATACACACTCGGCGACGACCTGCGCTACCTGGACTGGAACATCTACGCCCGGCATGGCGATCTGTTACTGAAGCGATTTCAGGAAGAACAGGATCTGCACGTTTACTTGATGCTGGACTGTTCCCGCAGCATGGCGTTCGGACAGCCCGCCAAATTCGATCTGGCACGACACCTGACGGCAGCGCTGGCCTATATCGCACTGGCGGATCTGGATCGGATTGCAGTCGTTGCCTATGCCGACGGGATCATCGCCGAATTTCCGGTCACGCGCGGCAAGGCTCGGATCATTCCGCTGATGCGTTTTCTCGAAGACTTGTCAACCTCCGGACAGGATACCAATCTGGGGCGAGCGGTCCGGGGACTGCTGCACCGTGGTTCACGAACTGGACTGGCCGTCGTGATCAGTGACCTGTTCGACGAACACGGATTTCAGCAGGGCCTGGATCAATTGCGGTTCCGCCGCTTCGATGCCCACGTGTTGCAGTTGCATGATCCGAAGGAAGCCGACCCCAATCTGCTCGGAGACGTCGAACTGCAGGACGTAGAAAATGAATCGATCCGCCTGGTCACGGTTACCGAAAAGAATCTGCGGACTTATAAGAAGCTGTTCGGTCAGCATCAACAGGCCGTGCGGGACTATTGTTCGAATTACAGCCTCGGTTGTACTCAGTCGCCGTCGATCGTCCCGTTTGACGACTTGGTGATGAAAATGATGCGCGCGTCGGCGGCGGGAAGGTAACGATGACAGAAAGTTGGATGAAAATAAAATGAATTACCGGCACGCTGCATATGGATTTGGATTTTTTCTATACATGTTTATTCCAGTCATTTTCCCGTCCACATTTTCCTGTCCACATTTTCCTGTCAATTTAATTTTGCCAACATTGATCTTTCGAGCGGTCCTTAGTTTGAAAATCTGAAACATGTCATTCGCTCTTCCTACAGCATTGTTACTGGCCGCCCTCGGGCTGCCGATCATTGCGCTGTACATTTTGAAGGTGCGGCTTCGGCGGGTGCCGGTTTCAACCAATCTGTTCTGGCGACAGGTCTACGATGAAAAACCGCCGCGATCATTGTGGCAAAATCTGCGACATCTGTTGTCACTGTTGGCTCAGTTGTTGTTACTGTTGCTGTTGGTACTGGCGATTGCCGATCCGTATTTTTTCTGGCAGGCGTTGCAGGCCCGTCGACTGGTGATGGTCGTCGATACCTCGGCCAGTATGCAGGCCACGGATGTCAGTCCTTCCCGTTTTGAAGCGGCTCGCACGGCCGTGCATCGAGTTCTGGATGGATTGCGTTTTCGTGATGAAGTCGCGATTGTGTCGGCGGGCAGTCGGCCCGAAGTCGTACTCGGTATGGCCGGCCATATCCCAACGCTCCGCCGCGCTATTGATTCCATTCAACCGGTCGATGGGGCCGCGTCGCTTGACGCCGCCGTGGATTTGGCAAAACAGCTGATCGGCGATCATCCACACGGTCAAGTGCTGGTGTTCAGCGATGGCTGTGCCCAACGACCGATCGATGTCGTAACGACTCATTCTTCTCATAAGTCTCATATGTCCCATCCGTCTTCACCGGATCTCCAATCCGCGCCCACATCCGATGCAATTGAACCATACACGGATTCGTCCGAGCCGGAAGTGATTTACCGAACGATTGCCAGCGCGGCGGCCAACATCGGCATCACCCAGTTCCAAACTCGCCGCAGTCTGGTCGATCCGATTGGCTACGAAATTCTGGTAACCGTTCGCAATGCTTCCGCCAGCGCCGTGCAGGGTCGGCTGGAACTGGAACTGGAAGGCATCCCCGTAGATATACTTCCGCTGAATCTGAAAGCCGAAGAATCGTGGACCCGCTCGATCGAAAAAACGTCACTGGGAGGCGGATTGTTGCAGGCCTCCATCACTCAAGTGGCCCTCGCAACTGGTCCTGACCCGGCCACAGAAAGTCCACCTTCAAATCAGGATGCTGGTTTGCAGAAAACTGCGGAAGACTCCAACCCAGAGGCGTTGAATATGCTTTCAATTGATGACATCGCGTGGGCGATTGTGCCGCCAAGGGTTGTGCAGAACGTATTGATCGTGACCCCCGGCAATCTGTTCCTGCAGAAAGTGTTCGAAGCCAACCCGCTGGTCAACATCACGGTGCGCAGCGATATGCCGACCGATTGGCCGGCCGACACGATCGTTGTGCTGCATCGGCTGGTTCCCGAGGTTCTGCCCACTGACAACGTCCTGGTGGTCGATCCCGAATCCGATTCGGAATTGTGGACATTGGGCGATGTGATCGAAAATCCGATCGTGACTGAACTGGACGAAACGTCGCCACTGATGACACACATCCGTTTGGACAACGTGCTGATGCCGCAGGCCAGGCGACTGGACTTTAAACAGCCGTTCAACAGACTGGCAGCAATCGTAACGGGCGAAACGGTCTACGCATCGATGAAGCGACCGGGTGGCAGTTCGTGTCTGGTGTTGAGCGTCAATTTGGAGAGCAGCGATCTGGCCTTTCGGACTGCGTTTCCGATTCTGATCACCAATGCGCTCAGTTGGTTCGCCGGACAACCAGGCGAATTGCAGCCATCGATCGCTGCCGGGCAATTGACGGTTCTGAACGAAGCGATCGATGCCGGATCTGACGCCATCGAGGTCGATACCGTATCCGCTGATGCAAAAGAAGAGGTTGAGGAGCGAACGCCAACAGGGTCCGAAGCAGTGTCGGCTCGCAATCATCAAATGGTCCTGGTGTCACCATCCGGAGAAGAGTCGACATTGCCGGGTAACCAAATCGGTCCCTTGAACGAAGTTGGTGTCTGGAGTGTTTACGAGGAAAAAAATGAAATCGAATCAGCCGACACCTCTGATCCGTTGCAAGGCCTGTTGCTGCAGCGAATTGCGGTCATCCTTGCCGATGCCAATGAGACAGACCTGCGACCGGATGACGAAGTTCGATCTGCCGCCGAATCCATGATCGCCAATGCCTGGTTTACCCGGCCTGTGTGGTTTTACCTGATTGTTGTGGCGTGTCTGTTCTGCACGTTGGAATGGTTTCTGTATCAACGGCGGTTCATTTCATAGCCGAGTCATGCCTCATGCTTCCCTTTGAATTCACCCGACCGTGGATCCTGCTGGTACTGGTGCCTTTGGCGTTGATTGTCGCCTGGTACTTCGTACGCAGCTTGAGCGATTTTCCCAGGTCTCAGCGAGTGGCCTCGATGGTGATTCGGCTGGTGATGCTGCTGTTACTGGTGTTGTCGTTGGCGGGACTGACTTGGCTGCACGAAACCGACGAACAGTGCCTGATTTTTCTGCGGGACGACAGTCTGAGCATCGGTAAAGAGGCTGCCGAACGGGCGCAGGAATTGCTTGAATTGGCGGCTGAAGAAAAAGGGAGCAACCGGGCTCTGCTGCTGCCGTTTGCGATAAGGGTGGAATCCGTCCGCGAGCTGACGATGGAATCTCTGGTCACAGATCGCGATCAGTTGCCGGACGATCCGGAAAACGGAGACACACCGACTGCCGAACCGGCTGGCAGCCGGTTAACAACGGGGGCTGAAGCAGACCGCAAGCGACTGGATGGCACCAACCTGGCGGCGGCCATTGAAGCCGCTGCCGGATACATGCCGCCTAGATACGTGCCGAAAATCGTGTTGCTGACGGACGGGAACCAGACCGATGGAGACGCCATCGCTGCGGCAGCACGCAGTCGGATTCCTGTCACGTCGATTTCGCTGCCCGCCATGTCGGAGCCTGAGGTTCAAGTGGCCGAGGTGAATGTTCCGGCTGAAGTCCGCGAGGGAGAGCCGTTCTTCGTCGACGTCGTGATCCAATCCAACCACGACGACGAGGGACTGATTGAAGTC
>JBGSXT010000558.1:0-2748 GCA_041751295.1 Mariniblastus sp. | reverse complement strand
CGGTCGACCCGGATGGGAAAACCGGCGCGATTCGCATTGCGGTTTTGCAGCGTGGGCAGCGAACGACAGTGCCGGCTCGATTGGCGGCCATCCGAATCAGACAACCATTGGGACATTTAACTTGGAGTGGCATGTTTGGTCGCTTCAATGTCGTTGACGAATTGTTCGGCCACCACTCCATCCCGCATCAACGCATGCAAGCCATCGATGTACCTGATGATCGAATGATCTGACAGGTGATCGATCCGAAATTTCGACACCAGCTCCCGATAGAATCCCTGCACGCGATCACTGATCCGTCGCCAGCCTTTGAGATTTCGCAACCGACCATTCCGGTCCATGTACAATTCCTGACCCGAGTGGTGATAACCAAGCCAGAAGGGCGGAATCCGAGCAACGATATCGTTGTTGTTCACCCAGCGAAAATGCGGAATATTGGTGTAATGAATATATTGTTTATCGCCCACCCGCGGACTGCCAAAAGTAAACAGACCGGCGGGTTCCGATTTGATATGGGACAGCAGACAGCGACCGGCACAAATGGTCGCCATCGCTCCACCCAGCGAGTGGCCGGTAAACCAGATCGTCCGAGTGTTCGCGGCCAGTGCTTCTTCCAAGGCGGGCCAAAGATCATCGACTTCCCGTTTGAATCCGCGATGGACCCTGCCAAACGTTTCGCCAACTGCCGTCAATGCGTTGGTGTCGGCTCGGATGTCATTCCAATCGTTGGGCTCTGTCCCCCGGCAGGCCACAACACTGTCGTGTTCGTTTTGAAACCAGTATCCCTGAGCGCCATCGCCATCATAATATTTGCCTTCGCGAAATCCGAGCATTCCTGCCGCGATGTTGCATTCCTGTGGAGTCATGTAGGAAATCAGTGCGACCTCAGCCAGAAACAGCGATTTCTCTAGAAGAGACATGTTGCTGATTGGGCCAACCAACTTTGACTTGAACGCCAGCTGGCTGGCTTTCTTTTCTGAAATCGGTTCTGTTTTTCGACCAACCCCGGTCTGGGCGACCTGTGGCATTTTCAACCTCATCGCTGCTGTCAAGTTACCAGGTTTTATACTTTCGGCATCACAGACCGCATTCGTATCCGTTCACGGTTTAACATTGTAGAACAATTGTCCTCAATTGATTGGCGTTGAAGTCCAGAATCGCATCCGCTAACAATCGCAGCGGCCAGGGACCGTTAGCGGATTCGATTCGAACAATTCCGAGGTGATGCAACGACTACTTGGAAGCCAGATCGATAATTCCGTCAAAGTTTTTTGGCGCTTGGCGAACGCAAATATATTCAGTAAGGAATCGGGCAGCCGAATCCTGATCTTGGTAAGGATCGAGAAATTTCAATGCATCCGACCATTGGCCCGACCTGAATTCTTTCAATCCCCGTTCGTAATTTTCAATCACCGATATCGAAGGTTTCTTTTCCGCCGGCTGCAACTGGTACACATCGGTTGCAATGCTCAATCCGTAAGGCCGGAACTTGCCCAACTTGCGGAAATGGGCGATCCGTTTCTGGTCTGCCAAGACGGAAGATGCCCGTTCGACTGTGTATTTATCGATCAGGATCGGGATATTCAGCAAGCGCGTCATTCCTTCCAACCGGGCTGCTAAATTCACGACCGGTCCGAATGCGGTTACTTTGACCTGGTGGCTGGTGCCGATTTTGCCTGCTACTGCGTTCCCGGTGGCGACTCCGATACCCATGTGAAAATCGTGCAGGCGATGTTCTGGCTCGGCTGCAATGGCGGCCAGTTCGGACTGTATTTTCAAAGCTGCGAGGCAGGCATTTTCAGCAGCGTCCATTTTTTCCAGAGGCCAGCCCCAGAAACCCATCGCGGAATCGCCGTGAAAGTCTCCGATAACGCCACCAAAGTCCAGAACCGACTTGGTCATGATTCCCAACGCCTGACTGACGCGGTCCAGCAATTCTGCCAGCTGGTCAGACATCTGTTCTGATTTGGCGGAAAAACCGCGCAGATCGCAAAACAAGACGGAAATCTCGCATTGTCGCGGCTTCAGAACTTCCTCTGGATCCCGATCGACGAAGGCTTCCATGACGACCGGCGAAAAAAAAGGTCGGAACACAGATTGCCTTTGCTCCAAGTTTTGTACACGCCGCAGATTGGCCAACGTCGCGCCAATCAGCTCGGCGAATTTGACATCCCCCTGAAGATCAATTTCTTTGTTTTCGAAATCGCTCGCCTCGTTCAGGCTGCGATTCATGCCCGCGACATAAATCACCCAGCCTTTGGATGATGGCCCGCTCAACGGACAGACAAATGCCCAATCATTGAGCATGTCAACCGTGAAATCACAGGCCACGTCCGATTCCCGCCACATATGCAGGGTACTTTCCCGACGTTCCAATGACTGTCGAATCAATCGGGCACAGGGTTGAAAATCTCCTCCCGCCAAATTCCTCTGGTCCCATTTTACGACTTCCATCTCTCCACCGTCGTATTGCCGACAGATCGCAACGGCAGTCGCTGAACGGATTCCAGACAACAGCAAATTCACCATTTGCCCGTGCAACACGAGTTCATTGTTGGAACTGGAAATGATTTCCGGCAGCCGGTTCAAAATGTCGATTCGATGATCGGCATCGCGATATCGAACCCGGCGCAGGTACTCCGTCGAAAATCCCCGCTGCGAGATAGGGGACGGCATTTCCAGGGTCGCCAGCGCCGAATTGTCAGTCAGCAAAAACGTCGTGTCTCCGTTCACGAATTGCTCGCCCGC
>JBGSXT010000557.1:0-3982 GCA_041751295.1 Mariniblastus sp. | reverse complement strand
GCAATAATGGATCGCAGTTTGCCTGGCAGGCATGGCGGATCAGGCCACGCTGGTTGCCCATCACTGCGAAGGGACGCCCATTATCTTGCAGCAGACGGAAACACAAAAAACGCATTGCCGGCTCAACCGCGCTTTCGATAGTGTCGAAAACGAACACGGTGATTCAAGTTTTTCAGTCCTGAATAACTGTTATTCTGTTTTCCTCTCTTCTCGATTCTAATGGGAACATGTGTGGATTTGATGAAGAAAGGGGGGGAAGTCAGGTGAATTCGTCGCCGATCACGAACTATCTGCCGATCACGTCCCGATTTGGAGGCGTGAATTCAGCTGCCCGTTTGACGGCGTAATCGAAGAGTCGATCTTCTCCACCTGACCACGGGACAAAATACTTCACGCGCTCATCAGGCTCGACGCCGATACCTTCCAGAATTTGGCCATCGATATATTGCTTGAGCGTTTCAGCAGACGCGACGGGGTACATTAGCGTGTTTCCCGATGGCAATTTTTGCATCGTTGCACCGGTAACGGCACCTGCGGTCTTCGCTCCCACCACGACAACGTGGTCATGTTTTTTCAGCAAATGGGCTAACATTTCCTTGGCACTGCGTGTCAAATCATCAATGATCACAACCACTGGCTTGTCGTAGTTTTTCACTGTTCGATTCAATGAACTCACCACCGGAACAATTCCGCCCCGTCCGCGCAAATCCATGATGATCGCGTCGCATCGAGCAAACTCTCCTGCCAATTGCCGGGAAAATTCGCTGTTGACCTTCATCGACATCAAATTCCAAAAACGCAAGTAGCCGATTTGCCTGTTTCCGGAAGCAATCGTGCGAACGCTCTGCCGAACCGATTCCTCAATCGGCAAATCCAATTCGGATTTAATGACGGTCACCCGGCTGTCTTCAAATGGAGATCTGAGGAATTCAATTTCAAGTTCTTCATTGACGTCAGCTTTCAGGGTAAACAGCTGGTACCGGTCTTCATGTCCCGAAAGCAGCAGCCGACTGGATTGTTCGATCGCCACGCCATTGACTACCAGAATTTCATCACCCAACTTCAATTCTGATCTGTAACTGGGGCCCCCCGGTTGCCGGTCGACGACGAAATATCGATCGCGGCCATCAAAACGATGCCGTTGCAGCACGATTCCGATACTGCCTGCCGGTTCTTGCGAAAACGAAAGTCCGGCGGAAGCGGGAATAATCGCCGTATGGGAAACGTCGATTTCGTCGATGATCCGATTCAGTGCCTCGGCTGCCTGACGAGGTGATTCACTGTTCTGAACGGAAATTGCCATCCGTTCCGTAAAATCATCGAACAGATTTTCGCGATTGGTTTCTTTCAGGTGCTGCTGGATGATACGGTTGCCGTGCAGTCGGCGGAAAATGGCTTGAATATCCACGAACTCTTTACGAAACGTTGTAACATTCAATTGGATTCGCTGCCCATTTCTTTCAACGACAGCTTTCAATTCGCTATCCGGATCGGTTGCTTCCAGCAATTCACCCAGCCCCTCAGTCGAATCGCCCGAAAATTCCAGATCGCCAATCGACAGTATCCGGTCCCCTTTTAGAAACGGTGTCGATGATTCAACGTGCGGATAGATATCCGAAACAAGCAATTCCTCATCCTGTACTTCCAGGCGAATCCCCAACGACGATCCCCGCCAGGTATCCAACTCGCTCAGTCTCGACGGGCTGGTCGACGAGTCAAGTTCGACAGGCTTCGACTGTGCAGGACAATGGCAAACAACTTGCGCGATCCAAAACCCTGCGAGCAAACTGTATGCCGGTCTCAAGAACCAAAGCCGCCGATTGCTAACAGCGTTTCTTGTCCGAAATGTTTGGACGGGCGTTATCCGAGTTGTCGGTTGGGAATTCGGCATGATCTCTGTCTGCACGGCATTAGATTGGCAAAGGAATGGCAGCCAGCCATACGTATAGCCTATTCAAAACCAGCCCGTTGTTCAAACATGCAAATGCAATAATACGAACCAGAGCCAGTCGAGTGCTGATTCTGACGATTGGCCAAGCCGATGCGACGATCGAGGTGAATTAAAAGAAGTCCAGTTAAATAGTCTCTAACCAACCACCAGCCCCAACGGTACTCCGGGGCGCTTACATATTTGTTTACTCGTCTCACGTCTAATTAAAACGACCAACGGCTGGTCCAACGCTGGGGCGTGAAATCAGGAATTGCCAGCGGCGTCAACAATTCTCCCTCACCGGGCCGCAACAACGACCGTGGTTCCAGTCGTTCTCCGGTCGTATAGAAATGCGCGAGAAAGGCGTAGTCAGCGTAGAACCAATCGCTGACCCAGCGGTCGATTTCCGCAACCGGCTCGATCCCGGAGTCGCGGCACAAGGTCAATGCGTAACGAGTCGCGTCGCGCTCGTAGATCTCAATACGGGCCATTTCTTCCGGCGGTCTGGGAATCGTCTGATCTCGACCCAGCTCGCGGTACTCGGTCGAAATATTCCATTGCACGCTGTGGCCAAACAGGTGCAGCAGGACGTAGAACGCGAGATCTAGATCAAGCGAGTAGTCAAGCTTGATGGTTGCACCATCGAAGTCGCCTGTGTTGGGGTCGGTCACGTCGGAAATCGATACCGGAATTCTGTATCGATCTTCGATGAAGCGTTCGACGCGGTTGTAGCAGGTCTTGAAATCGATCATGTAGGAGTATCGAATCGATTGATGCTTGTTGGCTCTGATGATAATTGAATGTTGACCGGTTTGATATCAGTCAACGAAGCCGCCTATTCGACATCGACCTGGCAGCAGTTCAACAACCTTGTCCAGCAACCCGACACTTGCCGCTCGCCATCCTGTCGAATGTTCTAACGAATTGAATCAGAAGAAGCGGTTTCAGCAATTGCAGTTTCGGTTTCTATTCGTTTGATCAACAGCAATTTTCGGTCAGGCTGCAAAAAGAACGCCGACTTAAGGACAATTTCAAATCCGTTTGGCAATCGGCCCAGCAATTCCTCGACATGTTCGTCAGTCGTAATAATCATGACATCGGAGTGCAAGTCCACAAAATCCTCTGGGCGAATCACAGGTTTCTTCTTCCAATCCTTGAGTCGATTCAACGACTTGGCGCCAGTCTGCGGATGAAAATCAGGTAACAACTCGTGGATCGGTCGCCCCACATAATAAACCCAACTCGATTCCAGGCACCGGTAAGTTGCCACCTCACAATCGAGCTCAGAAGCCCGAATTTCATTGAGTACCAGATCTGGCGGTCGGGTCGAATCAACAGCGACAGTTCCGATACCAAAAAATAACAGGCAGAAACTGACGGCTGAAACGGTCATGGTCAAGAATGCCCGCTGCTTTTTCTGGTATTGCAGAAACAGAATTCCGATCCCACCACCGACGATTGGAACCAATCCAACCAAGGAAATCCACCAGATGCCCGGGAAGTACCTGCCAGTCGCGATCCCCAGACCGATCGCGACCACCAATCCGGATACGACCAGCGTGCCGAGGCCGGCCGCCAGCCATTTCACGCCGGAACCCGGCAATTCGGGAAGCCATCGCAATAGGCAAAAAGAGGTCAACATCGCCAGTGCCGGGTAACATGGCGTAACGTAACTGGGCAACTTGGTTTCCGCCAAAGTAAACAGGCCAAGCTGGACCAGCACCCAACAAGCCAACAATGTGACTGCAACCCGATATTGCGATGGCCGACTCAACTGACTGTCGACAGCCAACACAACCGGACAAAGGAAGATCGACCACGGAAAAAATCCGACGGCAATGGCGGCCAGATAGTACCACCAGGAACCGCTGTGGCTTTCCATTACAGAAGTGGCGCGTGACAGATTTTCGGTAAGAAAAAACATCTGCGTGAAATCGCCGTCTGTTTTCAATCCGACCCATACATACCACGGTGCTGCCACGATCAGAACCACGGCGGTAGCTGTCAACGGCCGCATCGCCCAACAGGCTTTGGCAAAATGGATCGGGTTGA